>NIRF01000018.1 GCA_002878375.1 Dictyoglomus sp. NZ13-RE01 | reverse complement strand
GCATCCAAATGATAAATGAGAAGGCTTATGAAGAATTTAAAAGAAGAGTTAGAAGGAAAAAAATAATTCACTGGCTCCAAAATTTACTTCTTCTCTTTTTTATTATAGTATTTGCCTTTCCTATTTATTGGATATTTATAGGTGCTTTCAAACAAAAAGGAGAGTTTTTCCATTATCCTCCAATATTCTTTGTTAATCATTTTGATTTTGGTAATTTTCAGAGAGCTTTTGAATTAGGAGGAGCTAAAGGAGTAAAAGATAGTCTTATTGTAGCAAGTTTAAATGCTCTGCTTGTTTTAATTCTTGCTCTTTTTGCAGGATATGGAATAGGAAGATTTAAATATGGAGGTCCAAATTTATCTTTCTTTGTTCTTTCCTTACTTTTTGCTCCTCCTATAATTGCTGTTATGCCTCTTTTTATAATTTTTCTAAATCTTCGTCTTATTGACACTTATATAGCATTGATTGTTTCCTATCTTTTAATTAATCTTCCTTTTGCTATATGGCTTATAAAAGGATTTGTAGAGGATTTACCCGAAGAAATAGAATCAGCAGCATTAGTAGATGGTTACACAAGATTTAGGGCTTTCTGGAAAGTTACCTTTCCCCTTATCTTACCTGGTGTAGTTGTAGCAACTTTATTTGTTTTTGTCTTTGCATGGAATGAATTTCTATTTGCTCTTATTTTCACACGGTCAAGTGTGACAACTCTTCCTGTGGTTCTTTCAGAGTTAATTGGAGGACATGGAATCCAATGGGGAGAACTTTCTGCTCTATCTTTAGTAGCTACTATTCCTAGTATCCTTCTTGTAATCTTCTTCCAGAAATATTTGGTTAGAGGGTTAACCTTTGGTGCTATTAAAGGATAAATTTGGGAGGTGATTCTTCTTGGAAAAGAAAAAAATAGTTATAGTAGGAAGTTACAATACTGATCTTATGTCAAAAGCTCCTTGGCTTCCAAAACCAGGAGAAACAGTTTTGGGTGGTCCTTTTAAAATGGGACCTGGAGGCAAAGGCTCTAACCAAGCAGTGTGTGCAGCTAGATTAGGAGCAGAGGTCTATTTTGTAGGATGTATAGGGAAAGACTATTTTGGAGAAGTAGCAAGAAATAATTTTTTAAATGAAAACATAAATATAGATTATTTAAAAATAACTGATAAAACTCATACAGGAATAGCTTTAATAATGGTAGATGATAAAACAGGAGAAAATATGATAGTGGTAGCGCCTGGAGCTAATATGGAGGTAGATAGAGGGCTTGTGGAGAAGGCAAAAGATATTATATTGGGAGCAGATGTGGTTCTTCTCCAATTAGAAATACCTGTGGAAACAGTAGCTTATACTATAGACTTGGTTTCTAAAAAGGAAAAACCTTTATCAATTCTTAATCCCGCCCCTGGAAGAAAATTGGATAAAAAAATATGGAAGAAGGTTGATCTAATTACTCCAAATAGAAGTGAATTGGAACTTATTACAGAGATGAAAATAGAATCTATAGAGGATGCAGAAAAAGCCGCAAGAGAGATTATCTCTTCTGGAGTAAAAGAAGTAGTAGTTACTCTTGGGAAAGATGGTGCATTAGTGGTAAATGAGGAAGGATCTACTTATGTCCCCTCCTTTAAAGTGGAAGTTGTAGATACTACGGGAGCTGGGGATGCTTTTAATGGAGGATTAGCTGTAGCCCTTGCAGAAGGAAAGGATTTAATCTCCGCAGTATATTTTGCTAATGCGGTGGCAGCTTTAAATGTTACAAAAATAGGAACCGCTCCTGCTATGCCCTATAGAGAAGAGGTGGAAAGATTTTTAAAAGACCGTGCAAAGGGGGTTTTATAATTATGAAAGATTATGAAAAAAGCTATGAGATATTAAGAAAGAAATTGGAAGATAAAGGAATTAATGTAGATGAGATAGAAGATCGCCTTAAAAATTTTAAAGTGGAAACTCCAAGTTGGGGATATCAGGATTCAGGGACAAGATTTGCCATATTTAAACAAAAGGGTTCCGCAAGAAATGTTAAGGAAAAGATCCAGGATGCCAGTATAGTTCATAAGTTAACAGGTATATGTCCTACTGTTGCCCTCCATATTCCTTGGGATATGACAGATAATTGGGAGGAGCTTTATAATTATGCTATATCTTTAGGTGTTAGACCCGGTGCAATAAATCCTAATTTGTTCCAAGATGATGACTATAAATTGGGGAGCTTGTGCCATCCTAATGAGAAGATTCGGAAAAAGGCAATTAACCATATATTAGAGTGCATTGAGATTGCTAAAAAACTAAAATCACGAGACATATCCCTTTGGCTTGCAGATGGTACCAATCATCCAGGGCAAGATGATTTTAGAGCAAGAAAACATCGATTAGAAGAGAGCCTAAAAGAAGTTTATAAACATTTAGAACCAAATATGAGACTACTTATTGAATACAAATTCTTTGAGCCTGCCTTCTATCATACTGATATACCTGATTGGGGATCTGCTTTTAATTTATCAAAGAAATTAGGAGATAGAGCATATGTATTAGTAGACTTAGGACACCATCCCTTAGGTACAAACATAGAACAAATTGTAGCAGTATTATTAGATGAAGAAAAATTAGGAGGTTTCCATTTTAATAACAAGAAATATGCAGATGACGATTTAACAACAGGTTCTATTAATCCTTACGAGCTATTTCTTATATTCCATGAAATAATAAAGGCAGAAAAGGATGGATTAAAGGTTGATATAGCCTATATGATAGATGAATCACATAACTTAAAGAATAAAATAGAAGAGATGATTCAAAGCGTAGAGAATATATACAGATTATATGCAAAGGCACTAATTGTAGATATGAAAGCCTTAAAGAAATATCAAGAGGAAGGAGATATAGTTATGGCAGAGAACACATTAATGTCCGCTTTTGACACAGACGTTATGCCATTAATTTACAAAGTAAGGGAAGAGATGAATCTCCCATTAGACCCATTGAAGGCTTTTAGAGAAAGTGGCTATTTGGAGAAGATTATTAAGGAAAGAAGTTAAGAAGTAAGGAGGAAGCCCTTATGGAGCCTAAGAAATTTCTTGCTTTTGATTTAGGGGCTGAAAGTGGAAGAGCCTTGGTAGGGATTCTAAAAGAGAACAAATTAGAAGTTGAAGAAGTCCATAGATTCATAAATAGACCCGTTGAGATTTTAGGTCGATTATATTGGAATGTACCTCAAATTTTTCAAGAAATAAAGGAAGGAATAAATAAAGCCTTTTTAAAACATCCTGATATTGAGAGTATTGGAATTGATACTTGGGGTGTTGATTTTGGACTAATCACTAAGGAAGGATATTTGGCAGGACTTCCTGTATGCTATAGAGATCATAGAACTGATGGTATTTTAGAAAAAGCCTTCCAAGTTATGCCTAAGGAAAAGATCTATTCTTTAACAGGTATTCAAATAATGCAAATAAATACTTTATTTCAATTGTATAGTATGGTATTAGAGAATTCATCCCTCTTTAAATCTGCATATAAGCTTCTATTTATGCCTGATTTATTTAATTTCATGCTAACAGGAGAAATAAAAACAGAGTTTTCTATAGCTTCTACATCTCAACTCTATAATCCTATTAAGGATAATTGGGAGGAAGAACTCTTTGAAAGTTTTGGTATTCCCATAAATATTATGCCTGAAATTCTACCTCCTGGAAGTTATATAGGAGAGCTTTCGGAAGGTATAAAAAGGGAATTAGGGCTTAAAAATGTCTCTGTTATTGCCCCTTGTGAACATGATACAGGATGTGCAGTTGCAGGTGTACCTGCGGAAGGTAAAGATTGGGCATACATTAGTTCTGGCACATGGTCCCTCATGGGGGTAGAACTAAAAGAACCTATAATAAATGAAGAATCATTAACAGCAAATTTTACAAATGAGGGAGGAGTAAATAAAACCTTTAGGTTTTTGAAAAACATCATGGGGCTTTGGCTTTTACAGAGCGCAAGAAGAGTATGGATGAGGGAAGAAATAGAACTTTCTTATTCAGAAATAACAAAATTAGCAGAAGAATCAAAACCTTTCCAATGTTTTATTAATCCTGATGATGTCTCCTTCTTAAATCCTCCTAATATGGTTTTAGCTATTCAGGATTATTGTAGAAAAACTAATCAAAAAGTGCCAGAAACTATTGGAGAGATAGCAAGATGCATTATTGAAAGCTTAGCCTTTAGATATAAAGAGGTTTTCGAGAGCATGGAAAAAATACTTAAGAAGAAGATTAGAATGCTACATATTGTAGGAGGAGGGTCTCAGAACAGTCTTCTCTCTCAATTTACTGCAAATGTTTTAGGAGTGCCCGTTGTAACAGGACCTATAGAGGCAACAGCTATGGGCAATATCATAATCCAAGCCATATCAAGAGGAATAGTAAAAGACATTGAAGAGGGGAGGAGGATAATAAAAAATTCCTTTGAGCCTAAAATATATTATCCTGAAAATACTGAAACATGGGAAAAGGAATACAAAAGATATAAGGAGATATTACTTTAATACTACCTTAAGGGCTTTTCTCTCTCTCATAAGCTGAAGAGCATAATTTGCTTCCCTAAGAGGAAGACGATGAGTAATAATAGACTCAAAAATATTCTGATTTTTTGCTACAAAAGATACTGCCTGATATACATGTCTTCCTGAACTTACCCATATCCCTTTTATCGTTAGATTCTTTGATGCTATTTCATATATATCAAGAGGGATACTTTCTTGAGGTGTAGCAACACCTACTATTAAATATAATCCTCCTTTTCTTAAAAGACTTATTCCTTCTAAAAGAGCCTTACTATCTCCGGTAGCTTCTATAACTATATCCGCACCTCTTCCATGGGTGACTTCCATAACTTTTCTCTTTCTTTCCTCAGGAGTAGTCTCCCTTCTATTCAGAATTACATCAATGCCAATATTTTTAGCTATCTCAAGTCTTTCTACGCTTCCTGCAATAACCAATAGATTTTCAGCCCCGTGAAAACGAGCAAGGGATAGTGCAAAAATTCCTAAAGGACCTGCCCCCTGCACTACCACGGTTTTTCCCACAAGGGTTTCTTTTATTTCGTCAAAAGCATGCATGGCGGTTGCCCCAGAACAACCTGCTATAACTGCTACATCAGGATCCACATTTTCAGGCAACCTGATTATCTCAGTTTCTGGATCCAATATCATATATTCACTATATGCTCCTGATAAATATGGATATTCCTTTAGACTCCTATTAATTCCATAAATTTTTCTATTAGGACATAAATATTCTTCCTTTGCCACCTTACAATAAAAACATTTACCACATACAATCCCTCTATTCCATGTAATTAAATCTTTTTCTTTTAATTCTTCTCCATTTAAATCTTTCTTCTCTCCATTTATATAAACAATCTCTCCAACTCCCTCATGTCCTAAAATTATTGGTAAGGGAACACGAGGATCTTTGCCTTCCCACATATGCACATCAGAACCACACACACCAGAGGAAACCATCCTAACTAAAACCCCTCCCTTTGGAATTTCAGGAATTTCTATCTCCCTCCAAATAAGAGGTTTATTAAATTCTTCAAGGACCATTGCTCCAGATTTCATTTTATATCCTCCCTTGGTCTTACAGGCTCTCTAATCTCATAACTTAACTTGCCATTCTTTTTCTTTATCACAATATACTTATTCCAGTTCTCTTTCTTAGGTAAAAATTCCATGACGGGGGGCTCAAACTTTATGAATCTTAAATGGGGACCTCTACTCTCATCTCTAATCTTAATAGCAGTCAAAATAACTTCCGCCACATCCAACATATTTAAGGTTTCTAAGTAATAAGAAGGTCCATGTTCATCTAAAGCAATACCTTCTTTTCTAATCTCAGAAAGCTCTATAAGTCCTTTATTTATTCCTTCCTCAATTCTTACCAAGAAACCATAACTCGACATGATATCTTTTATTCTCTTCCTTGCTTTTTCCGCTGGAATTCCGATAGTTTTAATTTCTTCCTTTAAATCTTCTTCCGAAATTTCAACGAAATCTTTATTTTTAGCAAACTCTATAGCACTCTCCCCTGCAATCTTTCCAAAAACTTGAGTTACTCCTCCTTGGAAGTGCTGTAGAGCATTTTGTACAGGAAGTCTATCCTTTTCAAGATCTATACCGTATTTTTTCAGCCATTCAATAATAGTAGGATTAATAATTCTTAATCTTTCAAAAGGTTTTGTGTCTTTAAAAATCTCCTTCCCTACTTTCTCGCTCCAACGAAGTATCTCATCGGGGATATGTTCAAAAATCAGGTAGGAAGGATTATTGTTGAAATCCATATAAACTTTATGTCCTAAAAGGGTATGATAATAAATGGCAAGATCAATAACCTTTGTTGGAGATTCATAAGAAACAGGCCAATGAGCTCCCTTCTTAAATTCTAAAGCACATAAATTTTCTCTATCTTCTCCCTCTAAATAATCCAGTAAAAATTCTTTTCCATTCTCATCTACAATTTTAGGTAAAGCCCTAAATATACTACCTGACTCAGCAAATAATATGTTGGGATGACATAAACCAATCTGCATAAACTCCATATTTACCAATTCTGCCCCAGCTCGCAAAGCCATTGCATAACCATCGCCTGTCATTTCTGAGGTAAAAACATTTTGATGATATATTTCTCCCGCCCCACCTGCAGCCAAGATAAAGGCTTTTGCCTGAATAACAAGAATTTCTTGGGTACTTGTATCTATGGCTTTTAAGGCTACAGCTCTATTTCCTTTTAATATAAAATCATAAGCCATTACATTCTCCATAACTTCAATCTTTGTTTCCTTTATTTTTCTATGTAGTGCCTTTGCTATCTCAATAGCAGTATTAGGGCCTACATAACAAGCTCTTGGATAGATAGAGCCATCTGTTAAAAATTGATCTATCTTTCCCTCTTTATCTCTAACAAAGGGAACTCCAATAGATATCAAATACTGAATAGCGGACTCGCTATTCTTAGCCAATATTTCTGCCAAATTATAGTCTGAGACCTCTCCTCCAATCTTGTAAATATCTAATGCATGATACAAATAGTTTTTTTGAGGAGGGAGAGTATAAGATAAAGTAGCATGAAAAGCCATTCTGTCAGAAAAAGCTTGTGCAGTTACTCCTCCAACCCCTAAAGGCTTCTTTGCAATTAGAAGAATAGAAAGAGTAGGATCTTTTTCATAGGCGGAAAGAGCAGAACGCATTCCTGCAGAACCACCACCAATAATCACTAAATCTCTCTTAATAATCTTCATAGCCTCAATCCTTTCTTATCTTTTTACCATTGTAATTGCTTTCTGAGGACATAATTTAGGACATAGACCACATCCATCACAAAGCTCAGTTATAAAATATTTTCCATCTTTTGGAATTGGAGCATCATAGATGCATACTTTTTTGCATATTCCACAAGCATTACATAAGTTTTCATCAATCTGAGCTTTTAAATAATGCCTTCTATCAATCTCATAATTTCCAAGAATAGCTTTCCCTGAAACCTTCCCTCTAAAATCTTCTAAGGATGTGTAACCTTTATTTTCCATAAATCTTTTTACTCCATTTAAAAGGGAGGAAATTATTTCATACCCCATAAGATAAATGATACTACAGACTTGCACTGCATCCGCCCCAACCATGATATACTTTACAATATCATCTCCGCTTCCCACGCCACCTGATGCGGAAATGGAGATATTCAAATGAGGAGAGGATGTGGATATCCATCTCAATGTATAATTTAGAGCCCATGGTCCTCCATGCCCGGCATATCCTCCATGCATAATAGGCTTTTCTTTTTCCAGATCTATATCAAGACCTGTCAACCTGTTGAACATTACAATCCCATTTATACCTATCCTTTCTAACTCTTTAGCAACAGCAAGAGGAGAAGAAAGTTGCATAGGCAATTTTACAATCAAGGGTATGTCAACATTTTCCCTAACAAGTTTTGCTGTATTAATAATTGTATCATCTACGTCCTGTCCCCTAAAAGAGATGGAAGCATGAGGACAAGAAACATTCAGCTCTAATGCAGGAGCATTAATCTCCTGTGCCATTTTAGAGTACTTAAGCCATCCCTCATTGGTTATACAATTAATACTGGGAATTACAGGAATTGATAAAATACTCAAAGCCTTACTAACTTCTTTAAAATACTCTTCTGGAGAAAAGGGACTTGCTTGCTCAAAGGAGTATAAGGTTTGAGAACGAAGAGGTCCCATAGTTCTTGAGATTATCTCAAACCTGGGAGTAGGAGAAACCCTACATACCTCCTCTTCAAATAGAGATTTTACTACTAAGGCACCTGCTCCATTTTCTTCCACTTTTTTCATATTCTTAAGATTTTCCGTAAGCCCCGATGAAGCAACAATAATAGGATTTTTAAGCCTTAAGCCAACATAATTGGTGGATAAGTCCATAATAAACCTCCTATCTTCTGCTTCTTAAAACATTACTTATATTTTCCCCTGTTTTCTTAAGCTCCAAAATCAAGTTTTCTTTCCTCTCCCCCTCAAAATTCAGAAAGTAACCTGATATGGAAATAGCTGCTATAACCTTTCCAGCATAATCAAATATGGGTACTCCTAAGCATCTAATCCCTATTTCATTCTCCTCATCATCAAAAGCATAACCTAAGGTTCTTACCTTCCTAAGCTCCTCCTTTAACTTTTCTGGATCTGTTATAGTATTCTTAGTTCTTGGTTTCAGAGGCACATGTCTTAAATAATCTTCAATTTCCTCTTCACTACTATAAGCAAGTAGTACCTTTCCAAAACTTGTAGAATAAAGAGGCATCCTCATTCCTATTCTTGACATCATAGGTAGAGTTTCTGGACCCTCCACTTTATCTATATAGACCCCTTCATAACCGTCCTTTATAGTAAGATGAACTGTTTGCTTTGTATTATTCATTAGTTCTACAAGAAAGGGATGGGCAATTTCCCTAATATCTAAGCTTTGGAGAACATAATTAGAAAGCTCAAGAATTCTAAATCCAGGCTTATAATTCCCCGATGGTAATTTCCTTACATAACCCTTATCAATCAAAGTAGAAAGATATCTATGGACAGTGGAAATATGAAGATTAGTCTTTTGAGCTATCTCCTTAAGGGATAACTCTCTTCCTGCTAAGATTAAAATTTCCAAAATCTCTAAGGTTTGAGCTGCAGAACCAATTCCTACTTTATTCTTCATCTCTCTACGCTCCTTATACTATTTTCTAAAAATTGCTCCAAAGTTCTTCTATCAACCGAGATAAAGTCCCCAAATACACTCATTTTAACACTCGCCAAAATGTTACCCAAATCAACACACTCCTTCAAGTCTTTATTATTTAAATACCCATATAGAAAACCAGCAGTAAAAGCATCTCCTGCCCCTATACGATCTACTATATCAGTATTATAAGAAGAGACAGAACACATTTCACCTTTATAAATAGCTGTCGCTCCTTCTTCTCCCTTTGTCAAAACAAATATCTTTTCTTCTCCAAAATCTTTCTGTAAATTATGAAGAATTTTTTCCTCGTCTTCTTCATTAGAAAAAAGAATATTGTAATCCTCTTTCTTTATAAATAAAATGTCTATGTAATCCATTACCTCCTTTAGATATCTCTTAAAATCTTCCTCCTCCCAAAGCTTCTTCCTAAAATTCACATCAAATGATATCTTCTGATTTCCCCCCTTAGACTTTAATATCTTAATCTGATTATCTCTGCATACATCACTTAAACTGGGAGTTATACCTGTAAGGTGTATAAGTTTGGCTCTCCTAAAGTATTCTAAATCCTCTTCCGAAAGAGGAGTAAGAGAAAAAGCAGAATCTTTCCTATCATAAATTACTTGAATACCAAAACTCCTGTGATGAAACTCTACAAAATACATCCCCATTCTTCCATAAGAAACAAGCCTCGTTTTCTCCACCCCTACCCCATATTTTCTTAATTCGCAATAGGCTTTATAGCCTAAAAAGTTGTCAGGAAAAAAGGTAATAAAAGATGTTGATACACCAAGAAGAGACAAGTTTATAAGTACATTCGCTTCAGTTCCGCCCACTTCAACATTCCAAGAATTGCTTGCAACAAAAGTTCTAAATCTCTCAGGAGTAAACCTTAGCATTACCTCCCCATAGGAAATAACATCCATGCACATTCCTCCTTTACAAAACCCTTACTCTCACGCCTTCTTCAGCTGAAGTATAACCTGCATAAATTACATTCACAGTATCTTTTGCTAATTCAAAATCTGAAATTGGTTCCCTATTGTGAATTACACACTCCATAAAACCTCTTATTTCTTGTGGGTAACCACGAATCCAATCTTCATCTGGGAATGGGAAATTCCAACCCGCTTTTGTCTCAATTTTTTCTGCTATATATTCATCCTTCCACGTATCAGGAGATGGAGCATATGCTAATATCGTACTATTTGGAGTTATATTACCATATATAACTCCCTGAGAAGTATAAACATAGACAAGATTTTTGACACCACCAAGACTTGTATCAGAAGCAAAAATTGTTGCCTTACTATTATCCTCAAAAGTTATTATAAGGCAAGACCAATCCTCAACATCTCTCCAATTAGTAAAAATGTAATGCTTTTCTTCCCTTTGAACCTCTGATATTTTCGTTAAATTCCCAACTTCTCCTACCACATATATAGGTTTTATTGGTCTTCCATGTCTAAGTCTTCCCTCAAAGGCTTTTAAGTGAAGAACTACACCAACAGGATGAGATCCCATTCTTAAGAGACTTCCTCCACCAGAAGTCCTCCATCTTCTTGAATATTCCGCATGGGATCCTGAATGGCTCTCTTCTGCTCTTATTTCAATAATTGGACTTTTAGAAGCCTCTATCATCCTTTTTATTTTGGAAACTACAGGGGAGTAAACAAAATTTTCTGCATACATGAATTTCACATTGTTTCCTTCTAAAGTTTTTTCTATAATATTTACTTTCTCCTTAACCTTCTCCCACATATATCTTTTCGATATATTCCCTACATCCTCTTTTTCGGTATCTTCCCCAAAATATCCTGTTAGAGGTTTTTCACATATAATATGTTTATGGGCTTTTGCAGATTCTAATATAATATCCATATGAACATTAGTGGGTGTACATATATCTATAACATCAATATCCTTATCTTCTAACATTTCATGATAATCTTTATAAACCTTTTTTATGTTATACTTTTCTGCAAAACCTTTTGCATGCTCATAATTTCTTGCACATACACCAACAACTTCGCAAAAAGCAAAATTTTCCCTATATGATGCCATATGAATATTCGCAACAAAACCTGTTCCTACTATACCAACTTTAACTTTATCCAATTTTTATCCCTCCTTCACTTTTGGTCTATATCTCACAAGAGCAGATAAAAGAGTTAAAACTATAAGTACAATACATATTGGTCTTGTGAAAAATGGAGTTATGTCTCCTTTTGTAATGATCAATGCTCTTCTAATATTTTCATCCGCCATAGGTCCAAGAATGAAACCCAAAACAAATGGTGCAGCTGGATATTCCATAATTCTCATAAAATATCCTATTATTCCAAAGATTAGCATTACAAAAATATCAAATATTCTTACGTTTATTGCATAAACACCTAAAACACAAAGAACAAAAATAATAGGCATTAAAATTGCATTATCAATAGTTAGTATCTTAAGGAAGAGTCTTGTTAAAAGTAAACCAAATATGGTCATTAAAATTGTAGCAAAAAGCATCATAGCAGCTGTTTTATAAATAAACATAGGATTTTCAATAGGTAAAAGTGGACCAGGTCTTAATCCATGAAGCCACATCGCTGCTAATAAAACTGCTGCTGGTGCACTTCCAGGAACAGCCAAAGTTAAGACAGGAATTATAGCTCCTCCAACACATGCATTATTTCCAGTTTCTGCTGCAATTAATCCTTCTATGGAGCCTTTTCCAAATTTATCTTTTTCTTTACTTGCCCTCTTAGCAAGATCATAAGATACCCATGCAGCAACGTCCTCTCCTACTCCTGGAATTACACCTATCAAAACACTGATCAATCCAGATCTTATAATATTTACCCAATTTTTAATAAGGATAGATATGTTAGGAATTGATCTCCCTTTAATCTCATGTATTATTTCTCTTTTACCATACTCTTTCATACTTGTTAAAATTTCTGGTATCCCGTAAACCCCAACTAATACAGGAATTAATGCTATACCTCCCATAAGTTGTAAAAAGCCAAAAGAATATCTGGGATAAGCTCCAATTGGTTCCATACCAATCTGAGCTAATAAAAGTCCTAAAAATCCAGCTATCCAACCTTTTAGTGGATCTTTAGGTGCAGTAAGAGTTCCACAAATGGTTATTCCAAATATTGCAAGCCAAGCGAACTCCCAAGAACCAAATTTTAAAGCTATCTGTCCTAAAAGAGGAGCAAAGATAAATATAGAAAGAACACCAATAAAAGAGCCTATAGCAGATGCAATAGTTGCAGTAGTTAATGCTTCCCCCGCCCTTCCTGATCTTGCCAAAGGATAACCATCCAAAGTAGTGGCAGCGTTTGCTGGAGTTCCTGGAATATTTATTAGAATGGCGGATCTACTTCCCCCATATATTGCACTAACATATATGCAAACAAGCATTACTATAGCAAGTTCTGATGGAAAACCAAAGGTTAATCCAGTAAGAAGAGCAATTCCCATAGTAGCTGTAAGTCCTGGCAAGGCTCCAATAATAATTCCAAGAAGTGTAGCCCAAGCACAATTAAAAAGTATCGAAGGATTTGTAAGATAATTTATTAATGTATTTAAAAGGTATATTATACCTTCCATAAAAAATTACTCCTTTCTTATGGCATAGGAATTAAAAATAATTTTGAAAAAAGCATAATTATTGCGAAAGTAACAACTCCAGAAAGGATTAGTAGAAAAATAGGCTTTTTCTATAAAAGATATACGAAAAGGCAAAAATAAATAGAGAAGTCAAAATATAAAACGGGATTTTTTTCAGTAGAAAAACATAGATAAGCATTAATATTCCTGATAAAATGAGATTTTGGAATTCTTTATTTCTCATTTTATTTATAGACATGTCCCTCAAGATCTCAATAAAATTAACTTTTGATCTTATTACTAAATAAATTGATAAAATTAAGAGAATACTCGCTAAAAATATAGGAGTAATTCCTGGAAAAGCATAAATACCATAGGCAGGATCAACAGGCATTTTAAAGGCTTCAACTATAAAAAATATAGAGAGAATAATTAAAAATATTCCAGTTAGAAAATCTGCTTTTCTCATTTAATTAACCTCCCTAACAAAGGGGGCTCAATAACCCCCCTCAGTAAATTATTGACTTCTTAAAATATTGAATTTTTCAGGAGAAATTGGAGCTATTCCTTGATCATAAAGCATCCAACATATTCTTGATGCAACCTGTTCGGCAAGCTCGTCCGCTTTTTTACCATAAATTTTAACTGCAACAAGTCCATTATCTTCTGCATACTTCTTAACTGCAGGAGAATCTGCTGCTTTCACAAAAGCTTTTGTAACAGCAGACAAAACTTCCGCAGGCACATCTTTGGGAATAAATATCCCAAAATATGCTCCAGTCTCAGGAAAATCTCTATAATATGTTCTTATAGAGGGAATTCTTCCATATCTTGTAATTTCAATAGATGTTTTACCCATTACTGCTAATGCTTTTAATTTTCCAGCTCTCAACATTTCTGCTACTTCCATAGAAAGTTGAGTAGTAACATCTGCTTCTCCACTAACAGTAGCGATTACTGCAGGGTTTCCACCTGCATAAGGAACGTGCCTATATTTTATTCCAAAATACATAGCAAGAGTTTCTGCAGCTATATGTCCAGCACTTCCTACTCCTGCAGTTGCAACTTTAACTTCTCCTGGTCTTGCTTTCATATCTTCAATAAGATCTTTTAAATTTTTATATTTAGAGTCAGGTCTTACAGCAATTACATTTGGCGCATAGATAACTAAGAAATGTGCCCAATCCCTATGAGTCACATTTAGATATCCTAAAACTGGATATTTTACTATATCAACTATAGCATTGGCGGTCCAAGTATAACCGTCGTGTGGAGCATCCCAAGCATTTTTAGTACCAATAGAACCCGCAGCGCCTGGAGTATTTACAACAATTATTTTTTGACCTAAATATTTCTCCATCTCAGCTGCTAATGTCCTTGTTGTTAAATCTGTTGATCCACCAGCACTCCAAGGAACAATAATCGTTATAGGTTTTGTTGGTTTCCATTCACTTGCACCAAGAAGGGGAATTAAGGAGACCAATAAGAAAAATGTGATAGCTAAGGTTATTCTGAATTTCATGAAAAATCCCTCCTTTAATTAGAGAATAATTTTAAAGGGAAGGAATCAAATAAAATTCATATCACCTCCTTTTACTATATGCAATACTATTGTAAATAATACAACAATAATTTTTACATGTCAAATAAAAATTCTTTGGATAAAATAATAAAAGACTAAAAAGTAGGAGGTAGTTATGAGAATATTAATAAAATTCCCCTTTAAAGAAGAGCATATAAAAAGAATACTAAATACAAGAAAAGATATTGAAATTGTAAACTCTATAGAGGACGCTGAAGTAATAGTATGCTGGCATTTAGAAAGAGAAGAATTTTTAATGGCAAAAAATTTAAAATGGATACAGGCAGGAGGAGCTGGTATTGACAACTTCTTATATCCAGAACTTGTAAACTCTGATGTTATATTAACCAATGCCAGTGGTGTACACCCAAAACCTATTGCAGAACATACCTTTGCTCTTATTTTATCTTTCACGAGAAATATTCATAAATCCATAAAAAATCAGATGGAAAGAAAATGGGAAAGAGAAAATTTAGAGGATTGTGATGAGCTTACTGGGAAAACTATGGGTATCATAGGATACGGGAAAATAGGGCAAGAAATAGGGAGAATTGCAAAATGTTTTGGCATGAGGGTCTTAGGTCTTAAAAGGAATTTAGAAAAGAAAAATTTGGATGTAATTCCTGACAAACTATTAACTTATAACGAATTGGATGAACTTTTAAAAGAATCTGATATCATAGTTATATCCGCTCCACTTACAGAGGAGACAAGGGAATTAATCAAAGAAAGAGAATTAAGTCTTATGAAAAATACAGCCATAATTGTAAATATAGGAAGGGGACAGATCATAAAAGAATCCGCTCTAATAAAAGCCTTAGAGGAAAATAGAATAAAAGGAGCCTTATTAGATGTTACCTATGAAGAGCCCCTTCCCAAAGAAAGCCCCCTTTGGAATTTCCCTAGTGTTATCATTACTCCTCATATAGCAGGTGTTACTCCCTTTTATATGGATAGATTATTAGAAATCTTTCTAAAAAATCTTAATGCTTATCCTGATATAAGTAAGATGGTAAATGTGGTGGATAAAAGATTGGGATATTAATACCTCTTGGGGAGGAACAATTCCTCCCCATCTTTTATTGTGATGATTCCTTCTTTTCCTTTTTCTCTGCCAGCAGACTTTTTATCTCAGAATAGCCAAAGATTACTAAGATTATTCCTAATAGAATTAAAAAGGCAGGAACAGAAGCCATAAGAGCTTTCACAAAATAGCTCCACCAAGAAACTATACCCCAAATACCCAAAACTACAAGCAATACACCTATAAGAATAATGAGTATCTTACTAAACACAATCTCACCTCCCATTCAGACTTTTGTTTAATTATAAACTATATTTTAAGCCTTAGAAAGAAGAGGAAGAATCTCCATCAGATCCTTTAATGGAGCAATAAAATCAGGTTTAATCTCCAATGATTTTAAATCCATTTTCCTATCATCTGATATAAGATAAGTATTGATTAAAAGTTTCTTAGCTATTAAATCTTCTTTTATATCATTTCCCACCATGAGACAAGATTCAGGCTCTTCCCCAACAATCTCTAAGATCTCCTTATAATACTCAATAGATGGCTTACAGGCGTGCATATTCTCCATAGAGGTTATCAAAAAGTAGGGGAAATTATCCACACCTGCCCAAGAAAGTCTCTCTTTTATAGCTATTAATGGAAATACTGCATTCGTCGCAATAACCACTTTCAATCCTAAATCAAAAGCAAGTTTTACAACATCCTTAGCATATGGATTTGGTTTGGTAAGATATTTTAATCTTGGAAAATCTATCCTATAGAACTCATCAAAAAATTTATAAAATGCATCTTTATCTACATACTGCCCAAAATGGTCCCAAAAAGCATCCTCATTATTTTTAGGACCTTTATTTTCTACCATATAATAGACTGCTTTTTGCAAATGAGAAATTATTTCAGAAGGATCACCAAGGGATTTCTCCTTGATTTTAATGGCTATAAGCTTAAAATATTCCTTTAAAAAAATATCAACATCATTAATTAGCAAAGTGCCATCTAAATCAAACCATACACTTTTTATCATTTTAACTACCTCCAACTAATCAAATCTTTACCCTTTTTTAAATATCTTCTCAACATTATATAAACAAAAGGAAAGATTAATGGTGTAAGCCACCATATATGGGCTAATATGAGAAAATCATAAATTCCATGAAGAAAGGAAGGATAAATGATAGCTTTCATTATATTATTAGGAAACTGATAGGTAAACTTAGCAAGTCCTAAAAAATAGCCCATCACAAGAGAAAAAAGAAAATGATCAGGGATGGCCAAGATAGCTCTCAAAATAGCTGTAGAAACTCCTCCTTCAACCACATAAAAGATGTTTTCTAATGTAGCAAAACCTAATCCTACCATTACAGAATAAACAATGCCATCAAAGGGATTATTAAAGTCTTCCTTTGGATATAGGTATTTATAAATAATTAGGAATTTACTGCCCTCCTCTATAAGTCCTATACCGAAAAAAGAGTAAAAAGCAAGATCTAAAATACTATCTTTATTAGGGAAAATAATATAATCCGCTATTATCTCTATGAGAGCAGTAAAAGGCACTACAAGAATTCCTAATAAAAAAGAAAGGGAAAGAAGTCTTAGAGGCTCCTTCTCTAACCTATCCTTATTATAAATATACCAAGAAAGGGCTATGCCCGGAGCAATAGCTAAAATTAACAACCACATATCTTAATATTAATATAAAAATGTTAATTTATAAAGACCTATGTGGTATAATAATTAAGGAAATATTTTAAGGGGGAAATAAATGAGAAAATTTCTATTAGAGGAGCTCCCCTTTAATAGGTTCTTTGATACAAAGCTAAAAAACATAAATCTCTCCCTTTTTAATCTTCGTAAATATTTAAATTACTATAGGAGTTTTTTAGGATATGAACTATTAGAACTTAGACAATCAAAAAATCAGTTTACTCTTCTCTATTCTAAGGAGTCTTTTATTGCAAGCTCCTTTTCCAATGGAGAAAACATATACTTAAATGAGGAAGCTTTAAAACACCTTAATGGCTTTGATAAAAGTTCTATAGTAAATATATACAGTATATACTCTAATGAAATAGTATCATCCCTCTTATCCCTATTTTATGGAGAATTAATATTTAAAAATATATCCTTTAAAAACTTAGATATTTATGAACCCTTTAGTCTACTTTCTGATATAAACTTTACAGGAATAATCTGCTTTGTATGCGAAGATAAAAAGGAATACCTCTTTAGTTATGACGGGAAAACTATAATCATAGAAGATGGATACGTCAAAAACTCTTTCCCCCTTCGAGATTTTCCTAATAATATTCCTGATTCTTTCATTCCAATCCTTTCTAATCCCAAGACTATAATAAATATATTTTCTTATGAAAAGGATACATCTCCAAAACCACTTCCCCTTCTCTTTTCTGAAGAGATCTCAGATGAAATCTATATTACCCTTTCAGAATATGTTAAAAGAATTGCTGGGGGAAAGGGGCTTTATGTCTTTGAAAAATACTTTAGTCCTAATGATAGTAAAACAAAGTTTTTATCAAATATTCCTGACTTTGAAAAAGAATTGACAAGACTTGTGGGGAAGCCCTTGACTTCCGCCATTATAAAATTTATTAGGGAGAAGGTAGAAACATCTTGAGTATACTTTATCTTATTCCTACCGTTCTATTTTTCATACAGTCTCTAAATATCTACGAAATTAAAGGTATTCTGAGAATCTTTACTTTAAGTCTAATTCTTTTCTCCATTAGAGACTACATACCTTTTGATATTTATTTTATTCCAGAACTCTTATTTATTTTAGCTCTTTTTCTATACTTAAATACCTACTCTTTAATTATAAAATTTACTCATATTCTTTTACCTTTTCTCCTTTCAGTCCCCTTGTTACTTTTAAGCATCATTAATCCATATGCCTTAATAAATAATCTAATAAACTCAATAATAATTTTTCTTATACTTGTTACTATTTCTTTACATTGGAAAGGAACTTACGCTTATCCTTTCTTTTTCATGCTTTTTTCCTTTATATCAAAATTTATTTCGGAATTCTTATTTATTAACCTGTCACCAATAATAGTTAGTTTCCTTTTCTTATGTGGTATTGCATGGAGGGTGAGATCTTAGTATAATAATTCTAGATGCCTACCTCTCCAGACCTCCACCTTCCCCACCCCCTCCTAAAAAGAGCTGGAGAGGTAGGCATTCAAAAGCATGAAAGATTCTTCTCCATATCTCAAGGTTATCACTGGGCTTTTTTAGTCATAGGGCTTGCATTACTAGGAAGTGGCTCCAGAGGAAAAAACAAAAGGATTAGAGAAGGAGTCTTACCTAAAAATAAAAAGGGACTGGATAAATCCAGTCCCTAAACCTTAGCCTTTTCCAAATCTTCCCACTTCTTATATAGAGTAGGAATACTCCCGATAAGTCTTTTTGTATATTCATGCTTAGGATTGGATATTATTTCATCTGGTGTTCCTTCTTCTACAATCTCTCCTAAGTGCATAATAAGGATTCTATCAGATATATAATAGGCTAATCCCATATCATGAGTTATAAATAAAACAGATGTGTTTTGCACTTTTCTCAACTTTTCAAAAAGTTTTATTACACCTCCACGGGTAGAGGCATCTATCATTGATACTGGCTCATCTGCCACAATAAGTTTAGGCATCAATAAAAAGCAACGGGCAATCATAATTCTTTGTTTTTCTCCTCCGGAAAGCTGATGGGGATACTTACCAAGAATTGATTCTGGATCTAAGCCCACATTTTTCAGTGCAATATCTATTAGTTCCTTTGCCTCGTTACTTTCTGGACTAAAACCAATTAACCTTATTGCCTGGTGAAGCACCCTATCTATAGGATAAAAGGGATTGTAGCTGGCAAAAGGATCTTGAAAGACTGCATGAACCTTTCTTCTCAAATCTCTAACACTTTCCATATTCTTAAAGTAGTCTTCCAATCTCTTTCCATCTATAATTACATCTCCAGAGGTTGGCTTTACCAATCCAAGAATTATCTTTGCAGTGGTTGTTTTTCCAGAACCGCTCTCTCCCACCAAAGATACAATCTCTCCTTGCTCCATACTAAAGGATACATTTTTTACCGCATGAATATACTTTTTTCTTATAAACCCAAGCTCATAGATCTTGTTTAAATTTCTTACCTCAAGTAATGGCATTTTAATCACCTCTTCTCATATAAAAAGCATGCAACCTTTCTACCATTTATGCTTTTCAGCACAGGCTCCTCCTTTTCACAGATAGGCATTCTGTTGGGACAACGAGGATAAAATCTGCATCCCAAAGGAGGATTGATTAGATTAGGTGGTGTACCTGGAATATATGAAATTCCTCTTTTCTTTACTTCTGGCTCTGGTGTTACTACTGAAAGTAAAAGCCCCTTTGTATAAGGATGATAAGGCTCATTTACTATCTCTTCGGTGCTTGCCTCTTCAACTATTTTCCCTGCATACATTACTACCATTCTATCCGCTATCTGCCTTACTGTAGCTATATCATGAGTTACAAAAACTATACTCTTAACAATGTTTCTATCCTTCAAATCTTTAATAGTCTTCAAAACCATCTTTTGTGTTGCCACATCTAATGCAGATGTGGGCTCATCTGCAAGAAGAAGCCTTGGATTTAATAAGGTAGCTACCGCTATAACTGCTCTCTGTTTCATTCCGCCAGAAAGCTCAAAGGGGTACCTATCTAAGTACTCCCGAGAAATACCAATCTCCTCAAATCTATCTCCTGCCTTCTTCAAGACCTCTTTCTCATCTATCTCTTCAAAGTGGGACCTCATTACATCAAGAATATAGCTACGAATTCTTTTTGTAGGCATAAGAGCATTCATGGCGGACTGAGGGATAATAGACATTTCTCTTCCCCAAATCTTCTTCTGAAGCTCCTCCCTACTTAAAGATGATAGATTAATGACGTTTCCATTGGAATAAAGATATACACTGCCATCAACTAAAGTTAGAGGTCTTTTTATACTCATTAGCATTACATTTGTTAGTGTAGATTTTCCACTTCCACTTTCCCCTACAATACCTACAATTTCTTCATCTATATCAATAGATACTCCATCCACTGCTCTAACATATTGCTTTCCAATCAAATAGTATGCTTTTATATCCTTTAACTCTAATAATCTTTCTCCCATTTTTATCACCTCTCCCTCAATCTTGGATTGAATATTTCATCCATCGTTGTTGTAACTATTAATAGGGAGGAGGTTAAAGCAACAATTATCACTCCAGGAGGTATAAACCACCACCACATACCTCTTCTAACCGCTTCCATTAATACAGCCCATTGAAGAATCAATCCCAAAGAAACTCCCTTTGTAGGTCCTAAACCTATGAGGCTTAATCCCGCTTCTCCCATTATTCCACCATTTATGAATAGGATAAACGACATCAATGCATAGGTAGCAATGCCAGGTAAAAGGTCCTCAAAGGCGATTTGAATATCTGTATAGCCTGCAAGCCTTGATAAATAAACATATTCCCTATTAATTAGGGATAAAAGTTGAGCCCTAACAGCACGAGCAAACCATGGCCAACCTAAGATTCCCAAAAGGATTGCCACAACCTCAGCACTCCTCACCTTAAGATATGTAGCAATTAATATGGCTAAAAGGATCTGCGGTATGGTTAAAACAATATTAGTAAAGGACATCAAAAGATCATCTACAACACCACCTCTTACCGCAGAGATAGACCCAATTAGAAGACCAATGATCATAGAAATAACAGCAGACAAAAATCCAATATAAAGAGAGGTTCTAATACCATTTAAAAGCTGAGCCAATAGATCATGACCATAGGTATCTGTCCCTAAAGGGAAATCCTTAGATGGAGGAGATTCCATAGGACCTGCATAGGCTGTAGGGTCCTTTGGATACAAAATAGGACCAACGATTCCCATCAAGACGATCAAAATAAAAACAGAAAAAGCGGAGATAAACTTTTTATTTCTGAATAATGGTTTAAAAATAGTTCTTAACATTTTAGCTCTCTCCTTGTCCTAATCTTACTCTTGGATCTATTACCGCATATACAAAATCCACAAAGAAATTGGCAAGATATATGGATGCTATAAGAATAACAAAAATTCCTTGAATAAGAGGGTAATCTAAGGTACTTAAAGCTCTAAAGAGAAGATATCCTGTTCCAGGATAATTAAAGATAATCTCTGTTATAAGGGCACCACCCAAGGAACTTCCAAGACTTAGAGCAAGTCCAGTTACCTGAGGAAGCAAAGAATTCCTAAAGACATATCCAAATATGGTATTACTTTTTACTCCTAAATGCTCACTAAAACTTACATAATCAGAATCAAGCTCATTAACTACTAACATTCTTGTTCCAATAGCCCATCCTCCAAGGGAAGAAATAATAATGGATAGTGATGGCAAAATGTAATGAGACAAAACATCTAAAATAAAATTAAGACTAAAATTAGGAATAGTTCCCTGAGTATAACCACCTTGCCCTGGGAAAATTTTAAGTTTCACAGTAAGAGCAAAAATTAAAAGCATACCAAGCCAGTAGTATGGTATTTGACCAATGACAAGGGAGGTATTCAGAGCAATTTTATCTACTAAAGAACCCCTTCTATAACCAGCAAAAGCCCCAAGCGTATTTCCCACAATCCACGCAATCAAAATTGAAGGAATTAATAAAGCCAAAGTCCATGGGATTACTGGAATAACCAAATCAAGTACTTTTTTGGGATATGCTGATATAGATGTTCCTAAATCTCCTTTTAAAGCCTTTCCAATAAACTCAAAATATTGCACAATTACAGGTTTTCCAAGCCCAAATTCCTCCATTAAAGTTTTTTCAACACTTCTTATATACTCAGGATTAACCTGAGCCTGCTGGGAAATTCTTCCCAGCAGGCTTGCCAATGGGTTTCCAGGTATTGCTCGGGGCAGGATAAACACTATAGTCAGAGCTATAAAATATGTGATAAGTAGGAATAAGAATCTTCTTCCAAGGTACTTTATAAAAGGATTTAGTGCATGGTCCCGCATTTCACTTCCTCCTTAATTCATTATTTTGCTTTTGCCTTTGCTAAGGCATTGAATATATCGGTGGTAGGAATTAATACTCCACCATTGCTTACTGGTGCAAGCCACTTAGGAACTTCAGGTGTTTGTCCTTTTGGAGCTATTCCAAATAGAACTGGGAGGCTGTTTGCAGACCAGCAAGCAACAGGATACCACCATGGATTCTCCTCTCTTGGCCAGCCAACCCACTTGGTTTCATTAAATTCATACCAGTGGGCAGTGTAGAATGCTGGAATTGCAGGCATTTCTGTCTGTACTATTCTTTGGAGTTTTGCATATAATGCTTTCTTCTTTGCTGAATCTAATGTTGCAGCAATCTCATCTAATATCTTCATCACTTCTGGATTATTATATCTTTCCCAGTTACCAGCCCAAGAGCTTTGTCCGAAGGGTAATGTTAACCTATAGTCGAGTACAAATCTGTAAATATTCCATGGATGATCAAATCCAGGACCAGTACTCCAGGAGATGATGAAGTCAAAGTTTCCTGTAGTCATTCTATCCGCCCAAACAGACCAATCTGGGAATTCTGTCTTAACATCTAATCCTATAGCTTGTAAATTCTTTGCTATCATTTCACACATCATCATCCAGTCGGTCCATCCATATGGTACAGATATGGTGTAAGGTCCAAGCCTCTGTCCATCAGGAGTTCTTCTTATTCCATCTGGTCCTCTCTTATATCCTGCTTTGTCTAATAAATCATTTGCCTTCTTCAAATCTGTTGGAACTCTTCCATCTTTAGTACCCCATACATATTTAGAATACCCATAATCTATCCATTGTCTATAGGACTCAAATAGATCAATAACAAAAGATGGATGTGCTTGGCTACCATATCCAAAGTATGCTTTATCTAACATTTCCTCGTAAGGTATTGCATATGCTACTGCTTTTCTTACTACTGGATCTGCCAAGGCTTTATGCTTATAACTGATATAGACAAATCCTACACCATCTGGCATGTAATATGGCTTAGATTTGAACCAAGTTCTTATTGGTAATCCTTTCTTTTCCCAAAGTTCATACACTGCAGGGATAAAGGTGCTTGCCCAATCTGCATCTCCTTTTTCAAAGGCAAGGTTTGCACTTGGGTTATCCTTATAAATTACATGGGCAACATATTTTGGTTTTGGAAGTCCAAATATATCTTTTGCCCACCAATTCTCTATTCTTTGATATATT
Source organism: Dictyoglomus sp. NZ13-RE01 (assembly GCA_002878375.1). Classification (NCBI taxonomy): domain Bacteria; kingdom Pseudomonadati; phylum Dictyoglomota; class Dictyoglomia; order Dictyoglomales; family Dictyoglomaceae; genus Dictyoglomus; species Dictyoglomus sp. NZ13-RE01. Next base: position 718 of record NIRF01000018.1, on the reverse strand, counting down.
ACATTATTTTCATCTGCAAAGTATAATTTGTATGGTCCAGAAACTACTTGCTTTGCAGGATCTCCATTAACAAACTCTCTTACTGCATTTGCTCCCTTCTTTTCTAACTCCTCATATACATGTTTTGGAACAATTCTTGTTCCAAGGGCATACCCTACAAAGGACATGTAGTTGGGATTTGGAGTCTTAATTACAAATTCTACAGTCTTGTCATCAACCTTCTTAATGCTTGCAATGTAGGAATCCCATCCAGCACCAGGTCCTGTTCCGATCCTCTTTGTTAATTCAAAGGTATATACTACATCATCCGCTGTAATTGGCTTTCCATCGCTCCATTTTGCTTGAGGTCTTATCTTTATCTGGAGAGTTGTCTTATTTACTACTTTATAAGTTTCTCCAATGGCAGGAAGCCATAAATCTTTTGCATTGCTGTAGAAGAAGAGTGGTAAGTAGAGAAGCTCGTTTGTACCAGACACAGTAGCTGTACCATATAAATTCCAGGCTGACCTGTAATCAGTTTTTGAAAAGAAAAACCTCCCAGGGTTAGAATTAGATTAGAAAGAGATAACATCCAAACCCCGGGAGGTGAAAACTATGGTCATTAATATTCTACCAGATTTTTCTTTAAGAAAAAAGATAAAAGAAATTTTAATTGTGTTAATAATGAGTTTAATAAAAGAGAAAAAACCATCAATTAGAGCTCTTTCTAAAAAAGCTT
>NIRF01000017.1 GCA_002878375.1 Dictyoglomus sp. NZ13-RE01 | reverse complement strand
TAAAGCTTTTTTAGAAAGAGCTCTAATTGATGGTTTTTTCTCTTTTATTAAACTCATTATTAACACAATTAAAATTTCTTTTATCTTTTTTCTTAAAGAAAAATCTGGTAGAATATTAATGACCATAGTTTTCACCTCCCGGGGTTTGGATGTTATCTCTTTCTAATCTAATTCTAACCCTGGGAGGTTTTTCTTTTCAAAAACTGATTACAGGTCAGTGATAAAAAGGATTACATGATGTATACTTAGAAAAGAAAATTTAAAAGGGGGTATTTTCCTATGAGGATGTTACTCCTAAATTTATTAGTATTATGCTTCATTATTGTTTTTTCATCCTCAGCATTTGCTTTTTCCTTCTCTATATTAGGTGGAAGTGCCTTGAGTTTTCCTACCCCGCTAACTATTTATCAGGATGGTTATGAAACAATAAAAATCGATTCTGCTCAATGGGAAACAAGACCTTTTTATGAAGCCCCCTATTATTCTATTCGTTTTACATTCGGACTATGGTCTATTGAATTAATTCATCATAAACTTTATTTGATATCTGAGCATCCAGATATTCAACAGTTTTGGATAACTCATGGCTATAATCTTATTCTTTTGGAACGTCTGATTCAAAAAGACTCGTGGTTTTACTCTCTTGGAGCAGGTGTCGTTGTCGCACATCCAGAGACTATTGTACGTGGACAAGAACTTTCAGACCCTCCTCATGCTGAGATTAGTTTTACAGGCTACTATTTCTCTGGTATTGCAGGTCATGCTTCTATCGGATATAAGATAAAATTACTTTCCCATATTTCATTTATTGTTGAGACAAAACTTACTGCAGCATGGGCGAGAGTACCAATTGCTAATGGTCATGCGGATGTTCCTAATATAGCAATCCACGGTATTTTTGGTGTTGAAACTAATTGGTAAATAAAAAGGGGCAAGGATTTTACCTTGCCCCTAATTTTATCATTTACATTCGTAGGCTCCTATATCAACACCTGCCCCTTGTGGTCGAGGATTTTTTCAAGATCTTCGGAGGGTGCTCCTTGAGAAGTTCCTCTATCTATGGCAGGACTTTGCGCTTTTAGGTGATAATCTCCATCTTGCCCCCAAGCAGGACTTACAAAAAGAGGATCTCCATAAATATTTCCACTGCCAACCTGAGTAATAGTATTAGAATCATAAGTGTTATTCCCATGAGTTAGTACAAATGCACTGTTTGGAAGATAGAAAAGATTATGGTCTAAAGTAAAACTACTTGCAGAACCTATAAATATAGGAGAATCTTCTCCTCTACCACAAAATATTGTATTTTTTATAATTAATTTTACTGGTATATCTTCATGATCGTATTGTACATACATAAGGTAGTTAGCTCCAAGAGCATCATCTACAGTAACATTTACTATTTCAAATAGGGCATTTGGTGTCTCTGTATCAATTACAATTGGTGACCATGGAGTTACTATAGAATTGTCATCTCCTCTCCCATAAATTAAAGTGTTCTCTACTTTGCTATTTTCTCCCCATAGCTTTACTCCATCACAAGAATTGTTTGCTACTATACAACGACGAATAGTTGTATTTTTCGCCTTTGAATCTATCCCATCTCCATAGTTATGCTCAACAATTGTATCCTCAATTAAAATTGGTCCATCAGAGGGCTCAATCCCAAATCCATCAGGACGGTCATAGGGTCTATTAGAACCATCACCACCTTGATAGTAGTGCCCACTATAGGATAGACTACATCCTCTTATTACTACATTCCTTAAACCACCATATCCCCCTCCAGGACCTCCTATGGCTCCAAAACCACAGTACTCTATTCTACAATTTAATATCTGCAGATCGTCTACATCTTGCGCATCTATACCCATCTCATCAATATGGTGGATATATAGGTCCTTAAGAATAATGTGGCTTGCCTGAGAGCCTAAAATCTCTATACTCTTTTACCTGCTTCTCCCTTAATTGTTATCCATTTATCAACAGTTCCAGAAGGAGGAGTAATCATGTCTTCATAGTATTCTGAGAGAACATATTTTCCATCAAGAATGATGAGAGTATCACCAGGCTTAAGCTGTTTTGAGACATAGCCAGGAGTTGCCCAAGGTTTTTCAAGGGTTCCAGGATTTGAATTGCTTCCCTTTGGAGATACGTAGTAAACATTTCCTGCGCCTTCCATAGTATTTGAGCAAAAGAGAAGGAGAATTAGGATAAAAATAAGGGTGAATTTGGATATGCGAAGGAAGGGAAACATTTTAACACCCCATTTCATCCATCCAGGGGAATAGCTTTCCCTTGGACTTAATTTCCTTTATTTTAATTTTAAAACAATATTTAAAATTGTCAAGTTAGGTAGATTTAGGAAAATTTTTCATTTTCTATTGATTTCTTCCCTTAATTCATTAGCACTCTCCAAATAGGTTTCTATTATTCTTTTACATAAAGGATTATTGTTTGCAAGTTCATTTAATGGTCCAACTCCAACTATATTTCCATCCATAAGCACTACAATTTTATTTGCTAATCTCAAAATATTTGGTTTGTGGGTGATAAGTATTCCCGATTTATCCTTTATAAAATCTTTGAGCTTCTCAAGGAGAAAATTCTCATTTATTACATCCAAGTTTACTAAGGGCTCGTCGATTATGAAAATATCTTTGTCTGCGTATAAAAGTCTTGCTAATTGAATCCTTTGTTTTTCTCCTCCAGAAATAAAGCTCCCTCCTTCTCCAAGAACTCTTCCCCTCAAATGTTCCAATCCAAGCTCTTTTATTACTTTCTCCAATCTCTCCTCATTATACTCTCTACCTAATACTATATTGTTTTCTAATGTATCATTAAAAATTCCTACTTGTTGGGAATAGTATCCTACATATTTAAAAAGCTCTACAGGAGATATATTTCTTATATCATTTCCTAAAAACTCAACTTTTCCTTCATACTCCTTCTCTATTCCTAAAAGAATATTTAAGAGAGTGCTTTTCCCCTCTCCGGAAAGACCAAGAATAGCAGTCTTATCTCCCTTAATAACCTCAAAATTTATATTCTTTAATATTTGCTTTTCATCATAGGAAAAGTTAACATCTTTCAAGGAATAAATAGGCGAGTTTTCCTTTATAGAAATTCTTGTACCTTCGTACGTTTTTTCATATTCTTTTGCTTCTTCAAAGAAATTAAATATGGTATCAAAGTTTGAGACAAGTTTTACAGTGACTTGTACTAAAGATCTGAAGAGGTAGAGAGGTTCTGTAATGTAAGAATAGTATGTTAATATGGCAAGTACAGTACCTACAGTTAATTTTCCTGATATAACAGAGATTCCACCGTAGATAAAAATGAATAAACGAGATAAATACTCGGGAAGCTCGACTAATAGCTTGTCAAATCTTGCCCTTATAAATTCTGCCCTTAATCCTACTTTTATAAACTCATCAGTTAATTTCTTGTATCCTTCCTTTCTCTTCTCTATGCCTTCTCCTGCGAAAATCTCATGTATATTTTCAAAGGTCTCTACAATGTAACTTCCTGCCCTTCTTAAAATTTCATATCCTTTAGAATAGTAAGATTGAGTTCTTTTATTAATAACCTCTGAGTAAAAGGCTACAATTAAAATATTAATCAGGAAAAGTAAAAAGAAGATACGATCCCAAATAAATACTATTCCCATTATAAAAAACATCCTAAGAATTACTATGATATTTCTTATATAACTATAATCAAGTACTCCAAAGGCTTCATTTACTTGATTAAGAATTAATGTTGAATAATAGGCGGAACCCTGTTGTTTTAATTTCTTTATAGGGAAAAAGAAAGATTTAGAGAAAATCTTATTCATAAGATCAAAGGCGGACAAATACTTATTCTTTATATAAATTTGCTCTCCAATAAGCATTAAGATTAAACTGAGAAGATATAAAAAGCCTAAGTAAAAAATAGCTTGCCAGTTTATTGTCTTAAGAGTAAGACTGTCAATAATACTTTTTGTAAGAATTGGAAATAAGAATCCAACTATGACCTCAAAATTAACAAGAAATCCTCCTAAAAAAGTACCAAAAAGGTACCATGAAGAAAGTAAAGAATAAAACTTAAAGACCTTTTTAATATTACTGAAATCCATTTTTCCACCCTCCAATTAAATATTTTGTCTTTAATTTACATCATATCATATGACTTTCAAATTCCCCCTATTTTGGAACATTGACGAAATCTTGATTATATAAAGGCACTACTTATGCTATAATCTCTTATATGAAGGATAAGATTATTGAAATCGTAAAAAAGGAATTAGAAAAGAGAGAAAATATCATATTTGCCTATATATTTGGCTCCTTTGTTAACTCTGAGAAATACAATGATATAGATGTGGCAATTTATGTATCTGATTTTGATAGGGAAAAGGTCTTAGAGATAGAATTTGAGCTTGAGAAGATTTTGGAGGATAAAATTAAAAAACCCTTTGATGTAAGAATTATCAACGAGGCACCCTTAGGATTTGTATATAATGTTTTGATAAATAAAATTATAATAGTGGACAAAGACAGCCTACTACGTTCTGATTTTGAGAGCTTAACCTTTAGAAAATATTTTGATTATAAGCATTTGATAGATGAGTATTTAAGGGAGATTAAAAATGCTCCGCTATAATAAAGATAAAATCTCTAAATTAATCTTTGAGATGCGAAAAGCTATAAGTCGTTTAGACTCTATAAGTGAAATTGATAAGGAAGAATTTTTAAAAAATCAGGATAAGATTGATAGTGCTAAATACAATTTCATAATTGCTATTGAGTCTGCTATAGATATTTGCAATCATTTAATATCTCAGAATGGATTTAGACCTCCTCAGGATTACGCAGATACTTTTGTGGTTCTTGCAGAACAGGGAATTTTAGAAGATGAATTTGTGAATAATTTGAAGAATATGGTGAAATTTAGGAATAGACTTGTACATATATACTGGGAAATTAATAATAAACAGATTTACATGATATTAAAAAATAATATCAGAGATCTCAAAAAGCTTTTAAACAGAATAATAGAAATTCTTGAAACATAATAAGCATGATGGAATTAAAAAAGCATTTCTAAAGGTAAGCAAAATATCGAGTTATTCTGAAAAAATGTAATATAATTAGAAAAAAATTTATCTCATTTAAAAATATGCCAAGGAAAATTCCATATATGAAACCTCAAAGCAGTTCTATTCACTTTCATGTCTCTTTATAAAAGAAAGATTTTATTACCCTGAAAAAATAAGGAAAAAGTTTAGGGAATTAATAGCCTCTTAACGTTCTCTATAAAATCAACAAAATCTTTTATGTCGTGTTTTGCATAATCCTATATCAGACCAAAATTCCTCTACTTCAAAGGAAGTTAACCTTTGAATCTCCTCTAAGGATTCATTTATATCTGAAATTCTCTGCTTTATCTTTTCAATATCGATCTGCATTAGGAAAGAAGCTCCTTTAAGGATAAATAAGATATGTATTCATTAGCAATGGCTTCTTGTGATGTTTCTTCTATTAGATCTGTAAGGAATTTTTTACATGATTTAATACCCTTAAATCAATAATTTCAAAGGGCAAATTAATTTTTTTGGAAATTTCTACTGTTAATTTAAGCTCTAATTCATTGATACTCTTTTCATCAAATTCTTTAATATAAATACCTATATCAATATCTCTAAAAGAAGTATTATCTAAAAAAGAACCATACACATATGCAAAAATTATATTCTCTTCTCTTTGAAGAATTCTTCTTATCTCCTCGATAATTTTTTCTTTTTCTATCTCATTAAGAAGGTAGAATTCCTTAGTCATAAAAATATTATAGCACTTCTCTTAAAAAGAAGTTACACCATTAGTAAAAATCAATATTTCCAATGTGTCTTGCTTTATGCTCTAAAAATTTGATTATAAAATTACCTAAAAGAAAATATATGAAAAGTAATATAATCTCAGAAGTTATGTAAGGTATTGCCATAGATATCCTATCTTGTACTATATAATTTAGTCCTTCAATAAGATGTGAGAGAGGGAAGACGCAAGATAAATATTTTAAAAACACTGGAAATTTTGATATAGGAATATTAACACCACTTAGTAAAATCATTAATACCTCTACTCCATTAAGAAGCATATTTATATCTCTGGTTAAGAGCCCTAAGCTTGCTATAAGACTTCCAAAAAGGCTCACTGATACTACTCCTATTATCACCAATAAAAAAATATATATAAACTGATGAAGAGGATAATATAATTTGAAACCTATAAACATAATGGTTAATACAATTAATACTGTAAGAAAAGCGTCAAGAATATGGAAAAATATCTTTTGGAGAATAATTCTCATGCGCGAGCGAGGACTTACGATAAAATACATCAATGTACCCTGCTGTCTTTCAGAAAAATAAATTATACCTATTCCCTTTAAAGCACTTATTGAAGAAAGGAGAATGGCATTTCCTAAAATAAAAACTGCAATATTAGCCCTTTCTTTATATCCGTACAATATCAAAAAAGAATAAAAAAGATATCTAAATATAGGATTGATAACTTTTTCAATCATATAAGCCTATGGATTTAGCCATAATGAAACTCCTTTATATGCCAACCAAGAATTTCTCAAAAATGTCAACACTCTCCTAAGCATTAAATGCCCCCAAAAGTTGCATTTTTTCTATTTTCCCTTTCTATATATTTAAAGAGAAAATGTCCTAATAAGATATATAAAAGACTTAAAAAGATGGACCAATAAAATTCTTTTTCAATACCAAAGTCTTTTTGCAAAGAATTTTTTAAGAATGACACACTCCATCTAATAGGAAGGAAAGCGGATATATATTGAGCCCATAATGGAAGAATTTCCACAGGGAATAAAATTCCAGATATAAAATATATGGGATATAGAATAGAAGACATTAAAGAAAAAGCATTCCTCGATAAGGTAAATAAGGTTGAAATTAAGAAGGATGTTGCTAAAAGAGAAAGTAAAAGGGAAAACAGTGAAAATAAGAATAGGTCAATACGGTAAATTATCAAGGGAACTTTCAAAATTAGTATGGAATAAATTATGACTATTGCAAAAGAAATAAGACCTATTAAAGTATTGGCTAAAATCTTTGCAAGAATTATAAACTCAAATTTTACTGGAGTAATAGATACAACTTCAAGGGTCCCAGAAAGTCTTTCCCTCTCAATCTCAATAGCAGAAGAATAGCAGGCAAGTCCCCATAAGGAGGCAATCCCACTTCCCCAAATTATATAGACTACCTCTCTTCCTGAATATATGAAGTATAAAAGGGTTGAAAAGAATATAGGCATGACGAAAATAGAAAATTTATATAAATTTCTTGAAAAAGATAGTTTATAATGTGTTTTAAATATAGATAGCAAAACTTTAAAATTCATAATTTTGAATTATTCTCCTATCCTAATAGCTTTAAATATACATCTTCTAATGAAGTCTTTTTTATAAAAAGATCATGGATTGGAGTCTCTTGGAAAATCGTAAAAACATTAGATATAGCCTTAGGCTCTGGATCAGTAATTATAATAATCTCTAAGAAGTCTCCATTTTTCGTATATTTTTAAATCTTTAACATACTTTGATTTTTCAAGCTCCTTTATTATTGTTTTAGAGTATTTATCAATCAATAACTTAATCTCAAAACTTTCTGAATATTTACTCTTTAAAGATGCTGGTGTATCTATCGTTATAATTTCTCCGCTTTTAAGAAGTGCAACCCTATCACAAAGCTCCTCTACTTCTTGCATATAATGACTCGTAAAAATAATTGTTTTCCCCATATTTTTCAACTTTTTAACTACATTTCTTATATCTCTTGCTCCTATGGGATCAAGACCAATGGTAGGCTCATCTAAAAAGATAATCTCAGGATCATTAATAAGCCCTCTTGCAATTTGTAATCTCTGTTTCATTCCCTTGGAATATGTTTCTACTTTATCCTTTAATCTATCAGAAGGTAAGCCAACAATCTCAAGTAATTCTCTTATTCTTTCCTTCCTATTTTTGTATGGTACACCATATAAATCAGCAAAATATTCTAAATTTTCAATAGCAGATAGTCTTGCATAGAGATTTCTTTCTCCTCCCATAACAAAATTTATACTCTTTCTAACCTTTTCAGGTTCTTTTATTACATCGTAGCCTAAAATTTTAACTTCACCACTTGTAGGTAAAAGCAAAGTACTAAGTATTTTTATAGTGGTAGTTTTTCCAGCCCCATTAGGTCCTAAAAATCCTACTATCTCTCCCTCTTTTATCTCCATAGAGATTCCATCCACTGCTTTTACGTAAAAATAGTTATTAGAGAAAAGATCCTTTACTGCGCCCCAAAATCCTTCCCGCCTATTTAATACCTTAAAATACTTCCTCAAGTTATTTACTTTTATTACTGTACTTACCATAAACTTAGATCCTTTTTAATCTTTTCCCTATCAATTTTTATAGGAATAAAGGGGAATAAAAGATTTATAAGAAATAAAAATCTATTCCAAGTGAACCTATAAAGGAGGGATTTAAAAACAAAAAGAATAGCCTTAGATCTATTAACCTTTTGATTCATAAAACCAAGGGTAAAATATTTTCTTCCAATAATATCCTTTATCCTATTAACACATTCTCTTTTTCTCACTATTTTTTCAGAATTTTTTATAATATCTCCATGAATGGAATTTAATTTTTTTTGTCCCAAGCCCACAAAAGTAAACTTATCTATAAACTCTCTATTATCTAAAACCTCATCAACATTTACATCTCTTCTATCAAAGAAATTATAAATACTATCAGGACTTTGATAATAATAAAGATGGTAATTGTCTATTAAGCAGAAGGGGTAATGAAGTATAACCCTATATACAAAATCTGAATCCTCGCATACAGATAAGTCTTCATTAAATAATCCAATCTTTTCAATAACATCTCTTTTAATGACTAAGGTATTAATATGGGTACAATAAGAACCACCTTTAAGAAAAGATTCCTCATAAAAATTATCTCCAAAAAAGATATACTTTCCTTCTACTTTGGGATTAAAAATGGAGATTATTCTTTCTAACCTTGCACGCTCCTCAGGTATATCTGGATCAAAAACTTTTCTAAAATCCCCATTCCCTTTGACTATTATCCATAATGCAAAACAAACATTTACATCATAATTCTTTAAAACATCAATGCATTCTTCCAAATGAACTTCCGACCACTCATCATCTGAATCTAAAAAGGCTATATATTCTCCCTTGGAGTTTAATATGCCAAAATTCCTTGCTCCTGCTGGTCCTTTCTTCCTCTCATTCTTTAAATATCTTATCCTATCATCTAAAGAGATATACTTTTTTACTAAACTTTCGGTATTATCGTTGCTTCTATCATCCACAATCAAAAGCTCCCAATCTTTATAGGTCTGCCTCCTTACAGACTCTATAGCCCGAGGAAGCAATTTTTCTCTATTAAATGTGGGAATGATTATGCTGATTTTTTCAGACATGGGTTTCTACTGCAATAATTTATATGCCAAGATAATCCTTGATATAAAGAGGATACATCTAATTCTCTTAATTTACTGCCCTCTTCAGAACCTGTATCTACCACTACAATTTCATCTACAAAGGGTTTTACACTTTTTTATACACCGGATTTAAAGAAGCCCCTCCATTTTTAGTGATTATACAAGCGCTTATCCTCATTAATTCCCCCTTCTTTGTATAGGTATCCCTTGTTAATTTTAACATGAAATTAGAAACTTGGTATAGAGGCAGTTGCCACACTTCAAAAATATGTATGACTTCTTGTTAGAGTATTTAGGTGTTAAATATGTCTATACCTAATTTATCAAGCATATTTTGTAATCTGATCTGTAATCATTTTTTGAAAAGAAAAACCTCCTAAGGTTAGACTTAGGTTAGATATCTAACAATCCAACCTTAGGAGGTGAGAAGTGTAGTCATAAATTTTATCGAGTTTTGGAGTAAAAACGGTTTAAAATAATGACTAATATCAATATTATACCCCACAATGCATTACTTAAATGAGAGGAGAGACCTAACAAATTAAATCCTGTTCCAACTATTTGAAGTATAGTTACCGCAATAAACACTCCTAAAACCCTTCCAAAACCACCTGAAGGGCTTACCCCCCCCAAAACACAAATTAATACTGTAAGGAGAAGAAAAGACCCTCCATAATCTGCTTGGGCTGCATTAAAGCGAGAAATCATAACTAAAGAAGCAACTCCAGAAAGAAAGGAAGAAATTAAATAACTTTTAAATAGAAGTGACTTATTATTAATTCCAGAAAATAAAGTTGCCAATGGGTTTGATCCTAACATATAGATACAAATTCCAAAAGAAGTTTTATATAATATAAGAGCCATAAGCAAAGAAAAAAGAATAAAAATAATGAAAGAAACAGGAACCCCTAAAATATAACCATTGCCAATAAAAAGAAAACTATCTGGAAATCCTGATATAACATAGCCTTTAGTTATTGCAAGAGAAATTCCCTTTATAAGGATCATACTTCCAAGAGTACCAATTATTGGTGGAACTTCAATAAAAGATATAATAAAACCATTAAAGATTCCAACAAGAAGAGCAGAAAAAAGTCCTAAAAGAATTGCTAAGGGGACGTTATACCAAGCTTTTATATTAGTTAGAATAAGAGCAGTAATTATTCCTGATAAGTTTGCTGTAGATATTATCGAAAGATCAATACCTCCTGTTAACATGGGAATTAATTGAGCTAAAGTAAGTAAGCCCAAAAGGGGCATTTGAAATGCCATTGCTTCCAAACTATTAAGTTTTAAAAATTTTCCTCCAGTAAGAAGGGTCATAGAAACCAAAAGAAATGACAAAATCAATGTTAAGATAACAATTTCAAGATTCCTTGTATAAAGTTGAGAAAGCTTACTATTCAACATCAATCTTCACCATCCTCTTCCCTCTAAGTTTAGATTGATAAGTAGCAAAACTCGCAGCTATAGCTATAATTAATCCTACAACTACCTGATGCCAATAGGAGGGCAGTTTCATAAGAATAAGACCGTTTTTAATAACTGCAAATAATAAAACTCCTAATATTGTTCCCAGAACGCTTCCTACACCTCCTGATATACTTGCTCCTCCTAATATTACTGCTGCAATAACATCTAATTCTTGCCCTACTATTGCGTTTGGCTGAATGATTTGTCCTAATTGAGCATGTACAAAAGCAGCAATTCCTGATAAAAATCCCATATATCCGTAAACAAAAAGCTGAATGCGAAATATGTTAAATCCTACTCTTCTTGCAGCCTCCAAATTTCCTCCTATAGCATAGATCTTTCTACCAATAGGAAGATATTTCAGAATAAACCATGTGAATATAGCAAGAATTATCCAGAAAAGAGTAAAAATAGAAAGTCCTGTAACACTATATGGAGTTGCGATTTGGAATACCTTTACATAAGCAAAATCTGTGAAAGATGGGGGGAAGGAGTACATCCATTTTCCACCCGTAAAAAATATTAAAAGTCCATAAAAAATATTCAATGTAGCTATTGTAATAATCACAGGATGGACCTTGGTTATATAAATTAAAACTGCATTAATTAAACCCAAAATTACTCCTATAGGAATAGGGATTAAAAAAGTAAGAAAGATATTATTCACGTAATAACTAGTAATAATTAACCCCATTATATATTGAGCTACAGTAGTGATTGCAGTAAAAGAAACATCTATACCTCCTGATATTAAAACTACTAATTCACCAAGGGCTAAAATTCCTAAAAAGGCATTATTTCTCAATAAATCAAAAATATTGTCAAGAGTTAAAAAAGTAGGATTTACCAATGCTAAAATCAAAGATAAAATAATAAGGACTAAAAGTATATAAAACTCCTGTCTATTTAAAAATTTTAAATTAGAAATTTTCATCATGATATACTTACCTCTATTTCCTTACTCCAGACTTTTTGATATAACTCTTCTTCAGTCATCTTTTCACTCAAAAATTCTCCCATAATCTTCCCTTTTCTCATAACTAAAATACGATTACAGTTATTAAGAACCTCTGGAATCTCTTCAGAAATAAGTATTATACTAACACCATGAGAAGCTAGTTCCCTAATAGTTTCATAAATACTATTCTTAGCTAAGACATCTATTCCTATGGTAGGGCTATCCATAATAAGAATTTGAGGCTGAATCAAGAACCACTTAGCAATAACAACTTTTTGTTGATTTCCTCCGGAAAGATTTTTAACTGGAATTTTGATTGATGGGGTTTTAATATTGAATTTCCTTATAGCTTCTTTTGTTATTTCCTTTTTTCTTAAAGAGTCTATCAATTTAAGGCGATTTAATAGTTTCTTTAGAATAGTAATAGAAATATTGTTTTCTATGGATTGGTTTAAAACTAATCCCTGATTTAGTCTATCCTCAGGAATATATCCTATTCCTTGATTTATTGCGTCTATGTTTGACTTTAACTCTACAAATTTCCCCTTTATGTAAATCTCTCCACTGTTAGGAGGATTCATACCAAAAAGAGAAAGGGCAAGTTCGGTTTTTCCTGAGCCTAATGGACCTACTATTCCTAATACTTCCCCTTTATAAAGTTTAAAACTGATATTCTTATATTGTCCCTTTTTAGACAAATTTTTAACTTCTAATACAATTTCTTTATTATTAGGTTTATAAAAATATTTTTGATAAAAGATTTCTTTCCCTGTCATCAGATATGTTAATTTCTGTTTACTAGCCTCATTTATATTTATCGTAGCTATTTTCTTTCCATCTCTTAATATTGTAATTCTTTCTCCAATTTCCAAAATTTCATCTAATTTATGACTAATAAATAAAATAGAAATTCCCTTTTCTTTCAAAGTTCTTAAGATGTTGAATAAATGTATTACTTCCTCTCTTGTTAAAGAAGAAGTAGGTTCGTCCATTATGATTAATTTGGCTTCACTGGCTAAAGCTCTACAAATAGCAATTAACTGTTGTTCAGCAATTGGCAATGAGCCTACAAGGGCATCTATGGGAAGATTTATTTCTAATTTATCCAGAGTCTCTTTTGCAATTTTTTTCATTCTATTCCAATGAATAACCTTCGAGTGTTTTATATATTGAGCTATTGATATATTTTCTGCTACTGATAAGTTAGGAAAAAGAGAGAAATCTTGATGAACTACTTGAATACCTCTTTTAAATGCTTCAAGAGGTGTAAGCTTAGAAAATTTTACTCCTTCAATAATTATTTCCCCGCCTAATTCAGGTTCTACCACACCAGTAATAATTTTTACAAGCGTACTTTTTCCAGAGCCATTTTCTCCTACTAAGCAGTGGATCTCACCTTTTTTAATATCAAGATCTACATTGGAAAGAGCAATAACTCCACCGTAGCTCTTATTTATATTTTTTACTTCCAAAAAAGTTTCATTCACTTTATCTCCTCCTGGAATTAATTGGGATGGGGAGAACCCCCATCCCAAAAGTATTAGATAATTATAAACTATACACTTAGAATCCTAACTTCTTAGCATCAGTAGCTGTTCTCATTAATTTAATTCTATTTACACTAATAACCTTTCCATCTACCTTGATAGGACCTAAATTTGGAATTTCTAATCCAGAAACAATTTGTTTTTTATCCATCATTAATTTTGCAATATATACCATCATGTAACCTGCCTCCTTAGGATCCCAAAGCTGAGCCCAATCCATAGATCCATCTCTCAAATAATCAACTGCAGTCGATGGAATAGCACTTCCTCCTACAATTACTTTATGTTGCATACCTAACTCTCTTACAGCCCTTGCTGCGCCAAGGGGTCCTAAACTGCCCCATCCAATTATAGCCTTCAATTTATTCCCATATGTTCTAATTAAATCTAATGCAGCTTTTCTGGAATCTTCCACACTTTCTGCGACAGGTAATCTTGGAGTAAGTTCTTTTAAGAAAGGTACACTCTCTTTTACATAGTTCAAAGCTACATCTGCCCAGAAGTTATGTAATGGGACTGTTAATCCTCCTACAAACATGACGAAACCTGCAGGATTATCAGCAGTATATTTTACTCCACCAGAATGTTTGGAAAGATTTAATACTATTTCATTAATTGCCATCTTTCCGTAAGCAACACTATCTATTGTCTCTATATCGTAATCTACATCTTCCACTTCGAAAGGTGATTCATGAGTTAGAATAACAATACCTTTACTCCTTGCTTTCTTGAAGGTAGGTTTTAGTGCTTTTGCATCTGTTGGTACCACGCAAATAGCGTCGACACCTCTAGTAATTAAATCCTCAACCATTGATACCTGTGGTGCAGCATCCGCAGTAGAGGGGCCTATTAGTGAGGCTTTTATTCCGAGCTCTTTTCCAGCTTGTTGTACACCTTCTGCCATACGGTTAAACCATGGGATACCTGCAATTTTTACAACTACAACAACTTCTTTTTGAGCTTGAGCGTTGGTTGGGAATATGAAGAGGGATAGAATTAGGGAGACTAAGATTAAGAGGATCAACTTTTTACTCATGCTTTCGCCTCCTATTTAAATTGAATTTCGATTAAATTATATCAAAAATGAAAAATAAAAACAATCTGGAACACGGAAGGGAGATGGTATCCCCCTAATGGATATTAAAGTTATTAGAGTAGGAGTGAAAAAAGAACATGGCACCTGGATGTTTTTATGGTATTCTTATTCAAAATACCATAAAGATAGAGGTGTCCAGGTGCCATGTGGAATTATTATACCATAATGAGAATATCTTTTGATAAAAAAGCTCTAAGATATCAAATGGTTCAGTATGCCTTAGAAAAAGGTATCAAACCTACTGCTAAGGCTTTTAATACTACCCCTAAAACAGTTAGAAAATGGCTGAATAGATGGAAAGAAAAAGGTATCTCTGGTCTTATTGACCAAAGTAAGGCTCCTAAAAATCCTAAAAGGTATATCACTCAAGAACAAAAAGATTTAGCTATTAAACTTAAAAAAGAATTCCCTTCTTTTGGAGCAAAAAGGTTAAAAAGAGATTTTGCTCTTTCTCTCTCTGAAAAGGCTCTTAGAAAAATTTGGAAAGAGAATGGTCTATTAAAGAAGAGAAGAAGAAAACACAAAACAAAGAGAAACTTAAGAGAGATAAAGAAGAATTGGCCTCTTTTCTCTCAGATAGAGGTTGATACAAAATATTTGGATGATATCCTAGGGTATTTCTGTCAGATGTTCAAAAATTATCTCCCTAAGTATCAATATACAGCACGAGATGTAGTGAGTGGATTACAATTTATTGCCTACTCTTATGAACTCTCCATTGCTTATTCTTCTCTTTTTGCAGAACTTCTTATTCAACATCAATATTCCACCTTCTGCTCATACATACCAATCTGATGTAGAAACAGTCCATAATCTAATAGAAGTTGAGTTTTATGAGCTGGAGAGATTTAATTCTCCTTCCGAGTTACTTTCAAAAGCACATACATATATTCTTTGGTTTAATGCTATCAGGAAGAATAGCTACAAAGAAAACAAGACTCCTTGGGAGATTATTAGGGAAAGAAATCCTGAAATTCCTCCATCTATAATTAACTTTCCTCCTGTGATTCTTGACGAATTATTTTCAAAAAGATTAGAATCTTCTCTAAGGGGATACCATGTTATTCCGCAGCCCTTCCATAAATATAACTAACAATCAAACTTGAAGTTATTCCATCTTTCTTAACAATAAATATTTTATATTATCGTTTATAACAAAAGAAAATATTGAAGAAAGCAAAATTACTACAACTGTATAAATTAAAGGGATTGGTTTTAGCTGTGGAATTCCAAAACTCACCAAAATTGTAACAAAAATAAAATCAAGAATAACTGTAATTAAAAGAGGCTTACTAGGGATTGAATTCCAGAAATGTTTTCTATCTCTTACTACAAATAGCGTAAATATACCAAAATAAAAGAGTATTGCAAAAGAATAAGTTTGCAAAGAATTTAAGTCATTTTCTAAACCAAATTTTTTTAACCCTATGAATAGAATGATAAGAGATTCAACAACTACTAAAACTCCAAGTATTGCTGATGTTTGTATAATGCTTCTTACATTCCATCTATCAGGTTTTTTCGACCATCTGACATTGTCTGTTGAAATAGAAAGGGTTACAAAATCTATAACAAACATTAATAAAATAACATCAAATGCAGATACTATAAATTTTTTAAGTAACAAAAACGCCACAACAACAAAAACAACTATTTGAAAAGTTTTTATTACTTTATTAAAAATCCAGGTTAAAAGTCTTTGATAGATCATTCTTCCTACTTTAATTAAATCTACAATGTTTGACAAACCTTCTTCAGTTAGGACGACGCTTGAAGCGCTTTTTGCAACATCTGTAGCATTGCTTACTGCAATCCCTACTTCTGCTTGTTTTAATGATGGAGCATCATTTATTCCATCGCCAGTCATTCCAACAATATGTCCTTTTTCTTGCAAGCCTTTTACTATATAGAACTTGTCTTGAGGGTAAACCTCTGCAAATACACTACTTTTTTCAATTATATCAAGAGCTTTTTTGGGGTCTTCTTGCAAAACTTCTCTTAAAGCATTTGCATTATAAACTAAACTATCGATTCCAACTTCTTCTGCAATCTCTTTTGCAATGGGCATTGCATCTCCCGTTAACATTTTTAGGGAAATGTGGAGATTCTTAAGCTCCTGAATAAGTTCTTTTGAGTCTTTTCTTGGCATGTCATACAGAGCAACTAATCCAACTATTTTAAAGTCCTCACTATTATTTCCTACTGCAACCGCTAATGTTCTATACCCTCTCTTTGCAAAATTCTCCTCTTTATTAACTAAATAATCATTTACTTCTTTTGTTATTTGAAGAATTATATTTAATGCACCTTTAGTTACTTTGAATGTCTTTCCCTCTTTTACAATTATTGCTTCAGTTCTTCTTGTTTTTGGGTCGAAAGGATAAAAACTCTTTTGAATAAAACCCTCAAAAGAAATATTTCTTTCTTTCGCTGCTTTTAAAATTGCTAAATCTATGGGATCTTGATTTGCCTCTTGTGAAGCTAAAGCACCATAGAGTAAAACATCATTTTCCGAAAAACCTTCCAATGGAATGACTTCAGTAACAGTTAACTTATTCTCGGTAATTGTCCCAGTTTTATCAAAACAAAGTGCATCCATAGTTGCAGCATCTTCAACTGCATTTAACCTTGTCACCAAAACTCCCTTTTTAACAAGTTCCATTGATCCAAAAGCCATACTTATTGTAAACATCGCAGGTAAAGCAACAGGTATAGAAGATGCAAGAAGAACAAGCGCCAAAGAAAGAACTTCAATAAGATTAATACCAATAAAATAAGATACAATAAAAGTAATTAAAAGTGCAACACCAACAATTAAAAGAAGCCCTTGCACAACTTTTGATGTAACTTTTTCTGCATGCAGTTTAGGCCTTGCAATTTGTACAAGTTCCGTTGTTTTTCCAAAGTAAGTTTTAACACCAGTTAACACAACTACTGCAGTACATTCAAGGGATTTAATAATTGATCCTGAATAGATTAAATCTGATACCTTCTTACTAACCGTTAAAGATTCGCCAGTTAATGCAGATTGGTCAACCTCTACTTCTCCTTCTATAATTTTTGAGTCAGCAGGAACAAAATCACCTGCCCTTAACCTAATAATATCTCCAGGTACAAGTTCTTTTGCCTTAATAATTTGCCAAGTTCCATCTCTTAAAACTTTCGCATTTATCTGTAACTTCTCTTTAAGTGTCTCAACTGCATTTTCTGCTTTTTGTTCTTGGAAAAACCCAATAATAGCGTTAAAAACAAGAAGACCAAAAACGATATACATATCTAAGTACTTTTTAAGAATAAAGGACAAAATTATTACAGCTTCAAGCATCCAAGCAGTTAATCCCCAAAATTTTTGGGCAAGCTTTAAAAACGGGTTTTTCTTTACTTCTACAACCTCATTGTAGCCGTAAATCTTAATCCTTTTTTCTACTTCTTCTTTTGTTAGACCATTTTTTAAATCCGTTTTTAGATATGTAACAACTTCATCAATACTTAATTTCTCAAAGTCAACCCTGTCTTCCATTTTGAAAGAGCTTTTATTTAGTTTAAGGATCAAACCAAAATTCTTTATAACATCCTGTGTTAAGAATGCTATAAAAAACGCAAACTAAAACAAAAATAAACTTTTTATGAAAATATTATATCTATTTTGAAAAAAATTGCAAGAGATTCTTATTTTTACTTGGTAAATAGGTAGGGACATAGTTGCTATTATAGTAAATAGTGGTAATGATGTAAAAAAAGTCCTTCTTTCTCTTTATGGCTTGTTTACCAAAAAACTTATATATTTTAAAAGGGGTAACTATGTTTAAAAGGGTTATAGAGGGTCTCCATTTACGGAGACCCTCTATAAAGTTTTAGAACTACTCTACTCCTTCAAATTGATGATCTACATCGGTGCCCTCTGGGTCAGAGTGTCCACCATTGGGAAGGTTCTCGCTTTCTTCTTCCTTAGATAATTCTTGTGGTTCATTTGCTTCCTCTTTTTCTATTGCTTCTTTAGCTTCGTCATTCTTTTCTTCTTCTATGCTATTTTGCTGGCCTTGTGAAGTCTTGTCATCTACAAATTGAGTTGCAGTAGAAGTTGAAGCTACTGAATTCTTACTCACAAAAATGTCTTTACCATAGGAGATTCCTCCTAATAAACCTACTGCGAGCAACCCTATTGCTACAAATAAAACTATACGCTTCATCATCTTTCACCTCCTTTCTCTATCAATTTACAGGCATATTATAGAGGGCAAAGATGAATTTAATATGAAGTTAAAAAGATTAATTTGATTTAGGGAATTGAACCTCTACTATAGTCCCCTTATTAAGGGTACTTTTTATTTTTATCTCTCCATGATGAGCATCAACAATAGCTTTAACTATAGAGAGCCCTAATCCACTTCCACCAATTTTATGAGACCTAGATTTATCAACTCGATAAAATCTCTCAAAGACATGTGGCAGATCCTCAGGGGGAATGCCAATTCCTGTATCAGAGACTATAAGGGAAACAGTTTTAGATGATTGATTTACCTCAATCTTGACTTCTCCATTTTCTTTATTGTAATCAATAGCGTTCTTTAAAAGATTAAAGACAAGCTGTTGAAGTTTTTCTTCATCTCCTAATATTACCGTATTTGGGGATATATAAGTTTTTAGGTTAATATTTTTCTTTTTAGCATAAGGCATCATTCTTTCAACACTTCTTTCTACTAATTGTGAGAACAGAACCCTTGAAAGATTAATCTTATTTTTCTTAGAATCCATATGAGAGAGAGTAAGCAGTTCTTCTACCATTTTCGACATTCTTTCTACTTCTTCTAAGTTACTTCTAATTAAGGTACTAATTTCATCCTTACTAAGTTCTGGCTCCCTCAATGCCACTTCCAATTCTGTTTTCATAATAGCTAAGGGTGTACGAAGTTCGTGAGCAGCATCTGAGGTAAAACGCATTTCTCTTTCTAAAGTTTCCTTAATAGGTCTCAATGTAATTCCGGAGAGTATGAAGCTTATTATCCCAATTACCAAGATTGCTGAACCATTTATAGTTATAAGAGTTATTTTAAGGCGAGTTAAATTTTTTCTATAATGAAGTGCTGTTCCTCATCAGTGAAGTTACCTTCTATGTCTTCTCCTATTGTTCTTGAATAATTATAGTATAAGGCAATACTAAAAGAAAAAAGAATTAATATTGTTATTACCAAATAAAAAAGAGTAAGCTTAAGCCTGGCACGTTCAAAAATATTAGCCTTTAAGCCTGTAACCCATTCCTCTAATTGTCTGGAGAATTTTATTCCCATTCTCTGTATCTATTTTCTTCCTTAAATTTTTAATGTGAACGTCTACTACATTACTAAAAGATTCAGAATCATAATCCCATACGTGTGCTAATATCTGTTCTCTACTTACAATTTTATTCACATTCCTCATAAGATACTCCAAAATAGCAAATTCTTTACTTGTAAGAAAGATTTCTTTATCTCCTTTGAACACTCTTCTTGATGATGTATCAAGGGTTAAGTCGCCTACCTTCAATATTTCTGGGACTAACTGTTTGGGTCTACGTAAAAGAGCCCTTATTCTGGCAAGCAATTCATCGAAAGCGAAGGGTTTAACAAGATAGTCATCTGCACCACTGTCTAATCCTAAGACCTTATCCTCAATCTTATCTTTGGCTGTAAGCATTAAGATAGGGGTAGTAATGCCTTTCTTTCTAACTTCCTTACAGATAGCAATTCCATCTTTTTTGGGAAGCATTATATCAAGGATTACTAAATCATAGTCTTCGGAACCTGTCTCTATAAAATATTGGGCTTCTTCCCCATCAAAAGCACAGTCTACTGCAAACCCTTCTCTTTCTAAACCCTTTTTAATTGCTAATGCCAATTTCTTTTCATCTTCCACAATCAGAATACGCATGTTATTATTATACTATATCAAAAATGAAGAAAAAATGAAGTTTTATTTGAAAATCCAGAAAAAAGATTATTCGCCTAATGTGGATACTATGTTATTTTGCGGACCTCTACCATCTCCCTTCCGTATTCCAATGGTAGAGAGAATTATACAATATCTATTTCCAATATCCTATCTATTCTAAAAACTCTATCTTCCTTCCTCTCATGGCAATAGGCAGAAACACCTAAAAATTTCTTCTTATTATATTCAAATTCTCCTATTTCATATGGCTTAATAATTCTTCTTGATTTTTCATCATTAGGCTTTAAATATGTAATGGATAAAAGCTTATTCTCTTTTATTGCCTTCTCAATTATCTTTATCTTTTCTTCTAAGGGAATATCTCTTTCCGAAAGTTTATACTGAAAATTTGTTAGAAAATTTACAATTCTTTTGTCCAAGAGAATATAGCTTTTCTTTACAGGTTTTTTAAGGATAATTCCTTCAAAAGAGGTGCACCTACTAAGGGCAACATATAGTTGACCTGGAGCAAAAACTCCCCTCTCAAGATCAATAACTACTTTATCAAAGGTTTTTCCTTGACTTTTATGAATGGTAACTGCCCAGGCAAGCCTTAAAGGATATTGGGTAAAGGATCCCACAACCTCTGTCTCAATCATCTTTATATCATCATTGTATCTATAGTGAAATATTTCCCAAGTAAAGGGATATACCTCTTCAACCCTATTATCGGGAAATTGGACCTTTATTATATCAAATTCATAATTTTTTGACCTTTTTATATCCACAACTTTCCCAATACTTCCATTCACCCATCTTCCTTTACTATCATTATTTAGCATCATTACTTGGGCTCCCTTTTTCAAATAAAGAATTGCATCAGTAGGGTAGGAATTCTCATCAAACTCTCCTTCTATATATGCATTCCACTCATATAATTTCCCCTTTAAGGAATTTAGCTTTTCCATGTTTATTTTATTTGCAGTTTCATTTAAAGGAGTAAGATAAACAGTATAATCAGAATCTTCAAAATTTTCTCTTACTCTGCTATTCAATAATTTTAGGCTTTCCTCAATTATGGTGTTGTTTCTAATTTCGTTAAGAAGATTTATAAATTTCTCATCTCTTTGCCTATAAACCTTCTCCAATTCAATGAATTCTACAGGGAGATCTTTAAATACATCAGAATCAAAAAAATATTGACTTTTATATCTTTTTGTAAAAAGTTCTTTTTCCTTTGATGTAACCACAGGAGGAAGCTGATATAGATCTCCAATAAAGATCATTTGGATTCCACCAAAGGGCTTACTCTTACTTTTTCCATTTAATCTCAAAAAGTAATCTACACAATCCAAAAGATCTGCCCTCACCATAGAGATCTCATCAATAACAATAGTATCTATCTCTTTGTAAATTTTTGCCTCTTTATCTTTAAGCTTTCTTATACTCTGCAAAGTTACATTGGGCTTAAATCCAAAAAAAGAGTGAATGGTCTCTCCATTAACATTTAGGGCAGAAACCCCTGTAGGAGCCAAAACTACAATATTTTTCTTTGTAATAGACCGAAAGTAATTTAAAAGGGTAGACTTTCCTGTTCCTGCCTTTCCTGTTATAAAGACATTTTTATTTGTATTTTCCATTAAATCTAAAGCTTTTTTAAACTGCTCATTAAATTCAATATCAATCATATTTTTATTAATATCCTTAGAAAGTTTTCTATTATATTATATTATATTCTTTCTACAACTTCTTCAAAAAAAACTTCATCTATCGGGGCAAATAGGTATGGACATAGGTACCAGTACAGTAACAATAGTAGTAATCATATAAAAAGCCTTCTTTCTCTTTATGGTTTGTTTACTAAAAACTTGTCTATATTCCTTCAGGTGACAATCATGTCTATACCAAGTGCGGTTAACAATTTGAATATACTTGGGACACTTCAAAGTTTCAGAATGAGGATTATCTAAATATTTAGCAAAGTACCCATGGCGGAGAATTTAGTGATGTGGCTAACTCTATTCAACAAACAAAAGATGGTGGTTATGTGGTAGCTTGATATATGTTTTCCTTAAATTTAGGAGATGCTGATGTATATGTAATAAAGCTTGACGAGAATGGAAATACAGGACCTTATCCCCGATAAAATATGACTTAAGATAAAGAGGCGGGGGCAAGAAGGGCACTTGGTATGGACATAGTTACCACCCTTTAGAAATATAGATAAATTCTTAGTAAACAAACCATAAAGGGATAGAAGGTCCTCTAAAAGTATCACTGGAAATTCTAAAACATGAGGATGAACCAAAAACATCGTTGATCTTAACTTTTCATAGGGTGTTTTTCCTTCCATTCCTATCCCAAAACTTGGTTTTGCTATGTTCCATGTGTCTTGCCATCTCTGTGCTTTCATTAAAAATTCTGCCTCATTTCTGCATCTCTCTGCATGTATTCCTAAGAAATATTCATCATCCTGCCTATGAGAATTCTCTATTATCCCCATTAAGTGTTTTGCTCCAGGAGGAATTGGCTTTAACTCCACATTCAGAAAACTCAATAGCTCATTCCATTCTCTCAACTTTCTCTCACTCCCCGAACAAAATTCCTCTCCATTATCCAATCTGATATTTATTTTATGCCTAACATTATGAGCTCTCAACCATAGAACAACAAAAAGGATAAAGGAAAAACCAAAAGTAGAGTTACGCTCATAAGAATATGCAGTAAACCTTATTCTTGTCTTTGCATCAATTATGTTCCACTCATATTTTGGTAAACAATATTTTCTCATGTGCTCATAAACATGATGAGGGAGAGAACTTTTATCTAAAAGATATTTAGTATCAAGTTGAAGTTCTTCAAAAGGTGAAAGTTTTTCATAATCATAGAGGTGTCTTCCTGACTTTTTCCTTTTTCTCTTTTCCTTTTTGAAGTTATTTCTCTTAAGGATAGCCTTGATGGTGTTTTCTTTGATAGGGATGGAATATTTCCTTTGTATGAAAGCCATAAGTCTTCTATAGGAGAAGCCAGTTTCTTTAGCAGTATTAAGGACAAGTTCTTCCACATGAGGAGGAGTTTTCTTAGGGGAGGATTTAGGTCTTCTTGATATATCAGAGAGGGGACCATTAATTGCTCTTCTAACAGTTTTTCTTGAGGTATTAAGTATTTTAGCAGTTTTAGAGACATTACAATTATTTTCGATATATACTTTTCTCACAATTTCTCTTGCTTTCTCAGGTGCAATTTTTCTAAGTTCATGGTAAGATAAGATCATAGGCTGCACCCTCCTTCTTGGAAAGGATTAAGTTTTCTAAAGAAAGGGAGCCTTAATTTCTTAATTATACCAAGAAGAAGGAGTGCAGCCTCAATTCTTTCTATCTTTTTATCTTTCTCCATTCCTTTCTCCTCTACCTCATTACTACTATTATTACTATACTGGTACCTATGTCCATACCTATTTGCCGGCGGGGGCAAGAAGAAACTTGCTCCCCCCTTTTTAGGGGTTGTATAATTTTTAATAATTAAGTTTGGGAGGAAAAAGAATGAGAATAGGAAGTTCTACTTACTCTTTTAAAAGGTTTGATTATGGAAATCCTGAGGAGAAATCTCTAAAATTAGAAGATATGATATCCTTGTCCTATAAATATGGATTAGATGGACTTGAAATTTTAGCAGTACAAATGGAATCTTTTGAGGATGATTATGTTAACAGAATTAAAAGACTTTGTGTAGAGCATTCTTTAGATATTTATGCTTTTTCCATTCATAATAATTTTGTTAAGCCCGATAAAGAAGAAAGGAAAAAAGAGGTAGAAAAAGTAAAAGAATTAATAAAAGTGGGATATAAATTAGGTGCACCAATAGTTAGGATTTTTGGAGGAAGATGGGGAACCATAAAAAGTTTCACAGAACTTATGGCTAAAAGAGGGAAAGAACCTGCATTAGAGGGATATACCTATGAAGAGGGTATGGAATGGAATATAGAAGCATTTAGAGAATGTGTGGAATTTGCAAAGGAATATGGTATTATCTTGGCTGTAGAAAACCACTGGGGACTTACATACTCTGCAGATGGGGTATTAGATATATTAAAAGGGGTAAACAGTGAATGGCTTAAGGTAACATTAGATTGTGGAAACTTTTTAGATGACACATATGAACAATTGGAAAAGCTTGCACCCTATACAGTACTTGTTCATGCAAAAACCTATTTTGGTGGTGGCATTTTTTATGACTTTAATTTAAATCCTGACTATGTAAGAATCTTGAGAATATTAAAAAATGTAGGTTATAAAGGATATTTATCTATAGAATTTGAAGGGAAAGCAAACTATGAGGATGGAATTTTGGCAAGTATTAAGCTTCTTTCTCAAGCTATAAAAATTTCGTAGGAGGTATCTATATGTTTTTTTATATTTTTCTTTTTGTCTTTTTGGTAAAGGAAATATGGGAGTTAGTTCTTGATGTGTGGAATAAAAACTATGCTACTTCTCCTAATGCCAAGATTCCAGAAATTTTTAAAGATATAATAACAGAAGAGGATTTTGAAAAGTCCAAAAAATATTTGATAGATAGAACAAATTTAGGAGTAATATCTCATATTGTGGACATAATTTTGTCTGTTGTGCTCATTATTTGGGGATATCCATATTTTGAAAAGCTTGTTTCTTCCCTTACTAGTTCATATATTTTACAAGGTCTTTTGTTCTTTGGCATCTTAGGATTAATAAATCTTATTATATCTATTCCATTTGATGTATACTCTACCTTTGTAATAGAAGAAAAATACGGGTTTAATACTACCACTCCTAAAACTTTTATTACTGATATAATTAAGTCTATATTAGTAGCCATAATATTAGGCGTACCTTTGCTTTCTTTTCTACTTTGGATTATAGAAACAGATCCTAATTGGTGGTGGAAGTTTGCCCTTGTAGTAATAGTTTTTGAGATATTTATATCATGGCTTTATCCTATGATAATAGCTCCTTTATTCAATAAGTTTTATCCATTGGAGGACCAAGAGTTAAAGGAGAAAATCCTTTCTCTTTTAGAAAAGGCTCACTTTAAAATATCAAAGGTTTTTGTTATGGATGCATCAAGAAGAACAAAGAGGGTGAATGCCTATCTTACAGGAATTGGGAATTCAAGAAGAGTTGTACTTTTCGATACCATATTGAGCTATAGTCATGAGGAGATTTTGGCAGTTCTTGCCCATGAATTGGGACATAATGTAAAAAAACATATTCCTAAGATTATTATTTTAAGCTCCCTATTTTATACTGCCTATATTTATTTTGTATATTTTCTCTATAAGTCTCCATTAATTTCTCAAGCCTTTTCAGTAGAGAAAAACTTTACACTTATTGTTTATTCCTTTATTTTTGTATCATCTATTGCCTATTTCATTTCTCCTATTATAAATGCTATATCCCGAAAATTTGAGTACGAGGCAGATAGATTTTCTAAGGAGCTTCTTGGAACCCCTAAACCTTTAATAAGTGCTCTAAAAAGATTAGTAAAAGAAAATTTATCAAATCTAAATCCTCTTCCCCTTTATAGAACATGGTATTATTCTCATCCAGCACCTGAAGAAAGGATATTAGCTCTGAGGGGATAAAAACTATCCCCTCAGGCCTGTTAATGTTATTCCTTATACAAAAAACCTTATGAAAAGTTAAGGTCAATGATAATTTGGTTCATCCTCATGTTTTAGAATTTCCAGTGATACTTTTAGAGGACCTTCTATCTCTTTATGGTTTGTTTACTAAGAATTTATCTATATTTCTCAAGGGTGGTAACTATGTCCATATCAAATAATTATTTTATTGTATTAAAGAATGCTTAGAATATATCATAATCAATATAAACTCTTAATAAATTAAACTTGATAAAAAACTTTTGTGTATAAGATTTGTAGTTAAAAAACAGAAAGTTCTAATAATTTAAAAAATGTGGTATATTTCAATTATTTGTATTTTTCCTGCAGTAAGGATAACAATTAATTAATCTTAAAAATTCCTACAAGATAAAAAACTAAGTTTTTCATATTTTAATTATAATAATTTTTATTCGATTTAGCATATTAATTGTGGTAACATTTCATCAATTTATCAGAATATGTTATTTAAAAAACTTAAAATTGAAAAAGTAGATAATAAAAAAAAGAATCATAATCAATAAACTATAAAAATTTCCTCTTAGAATGCATAATCATAATTAAAAGTAAGGGGAATATTAAATACTTCCCCATTGAATTAATTATTTTATTATCCTTTTATTGCCCCCTCCGTTAGACCTTTAATTAGATATTTTTGAATAAACATAAAAATTATAATTACAGGTAAACCAGTTATAACACCTCCAGCAGTTAACAAATCCCATCTTATAATATATTCTCCCATAAAGGTATGCAAACCTACAGGAATAGTTCTAGCCCTAATATCTGAAGTAAAGGTAAGGGCATATAAAAATTCATTCCAAGAATAAATGAATATATAAATAGTAGCAGCAATTAGCCCAGGAGCAGCGACAGGTATAATCACATATCTTAAAACTCCTAATTTATTACACCCATCTATTTGAGCAGCCTCATCTAATTCTTTTGGAATAGAATTCAAAAATCCTGTAATCATCCAAGTTGAGAAAGGGACAGCAAAGGTACTATGAGCTAATATTAAAGAAAAAGGTGAATTTAGGACTCCTATATTTCTCATAACCAAAAACAATGGGATTGCAAGTAAAATAGCAGGAAACATTTGAGTAATTAAAAAAATAAAGGAAAGTGGTGTTTTACCTTTAAATTCAAATCTCGAAAAGCTATAAGAGGCAAGAATTGCTACAAATAGTGCAATAATCACGGTAAATACAGCAACAATAATACTATTTTTCATGTATATCAGAAATGGTGTAGTTTGAAGAAGTAATTTATATCCTTCGAAAGTAGGTTTAGAAGGAAAATATTTTAAAGGGAAAGTATATAGTTCTTCTGGAGATTTGAGTGATGTAATAAACATCCACATATAGGGAGCTAATATAAATAATAACCATATAAAAATTAGACAATACTTTAAAAATTTTCCCTTCTTCAATATATACTCCCTCCCTTTCTTAACAGTCTCAAATAGAAAGATATAATAACTATAAGAAATATTCCTTGTAGTATAGCTATAGCAGAAGCATATCCAAAATTCAACTGTTTGTATGCTATATGATAAGACATCAATGGTAGTATTAAACTACTCGAACCAGGCCCTCCATCTGTCATTATAAGAATTAAATCCATGTGATTAGCAGTCCATATAATCCTAAGCATAGTTGTAATTAACACTGTAGGAAGAATAAGAGGCCAAGTTATATTAGTAAAAATTTTAAATGAGCTTGCTCCATCAATTTTTGCAGCCTCATAAAGTTCTTCAGGAATAGCATCCATAGCAGCCAAAAGCATAACAGCAAAAAAGGGAATTCCTCTCCATATATCTGCTATCATAACAGATGGAAGAGCAGTATTTTTTTGTGCCAACCAGGGGATATATTTTGATATTATACCTAATTTTAATAGAACATCATTTATTATTCCATAATTACCATCTAACATCCAAATCCACATAATGGCTATTAAAATACTTGGAGTAACCCATGGTATAAGAGATAAACCTCTTACAATAGATCTTCCTTTAAAATTTTGTTTTAGAATAAGAGCCCCAAATAACCCACCTAAAAATTGAAAAAAAACCACTCCTATAGTCCATATAAGAGAATTCTTCAAAGCAGTTATAAAAAGTTGATCTCTAAAAATTTTTACATAATTGTCAAACCCCACATATTCAACAATAAAAGGTTTTAAAGGATTATAACTATGAAAACTTAACCAGATAGCTCTAAAAACAGGATAAGCAACAATTCCTAAAATGAGTATTAATGCAGGTAAAAGAAGGAGAAAAGGGAAAACCCTTTTCTCCCATTTATAAATCAAATTACTTTTTTCTAAGAGCATTAGCGATCTCCTCCATCATTTCCTTAGATGTGATTTCTCCAAGTAGTGCCTTTTGCATTAAATTCTGCCATAATTGAGCACTTATATATCCAACTCCCGGCAGAGGAGGCCATGCTATTGCATATTTTGCTTGATCTAAAGAAACCTTGAAAAATATATTATTCTTATAATATGGCATTGATGCAACAGATTTTAAAACAGGTAATTGTCCTTGACGTGAACGACACCATTTATCCATCTGATCTTTCTCTGTTAGCCAGCTAATGAATTTAAAGGCTGCTTCTTTATTTTTAGAACCTGAGAATATCACATTACCACTCATTGTCATCATAGTTGCTGGTTTCTTAGGATCAGCTGAAGGCATAGGAACGACACCTACTTTATCTTCCCCCAATTTCTGAGTAACTAAAACTGATGAACCAACATGATGCGCCATCATTGCAGTAATTCCTGCTTGAAATGCCCCTAAAATCTGAGCATATGCATCAGTAGGTGCAGATGGTGGTGCAACTTTATGAACTCTATATAGATCTATGTACCATTGATTTGCTAAAATTGCTTCAGGGGAATCAGCAATAACTTTACCATTCTTGTCTACTAATCTTGCCCCTTGAGCTACTATAAATGCTAACCATTGATCTTGCCCTCCAGCACCACCTCTTAGACCAAAACCATATTGATTCTTTGACGGGTCAGTTAATTTTTTTGCTGCATCTAAAAATTTATTTAAATCTGTAGGTGGTGGTAAATTTTTCTCTTTAAACCAATCTTTTCTATAATATAAGTAGAAAGTAATAAACTGGTGTGGCATCATATAAATAGGACTTTTAGAATGTATTTTTCCTGTATTCCAAAGATTTGCTATTACATCCTTATATCCACTCCAATTCTTTAAATAATTATCTAAAGGTTCTAAAGCTCCAGCATCAACAAAAGCCCCTAACCACCAATCTTTAAATCTTGCACAATCTGGCGCGGTACCAGCTCCTACAGCGGTTACCAGTTTATCATAATATTGAGCTAATGGTATTAATTCATATTCTACTTGAATATCTGGATTTTGGGAATTAAATTGCTTAACTAAATCTGGAAACATAGGATCTGTAGGATCATCAAGCCACAACCAATATTTTATTATAGTCTTTTTTTGTCCTTGAATGGGTGAAACTAAAAGAATCAAAATTAAGATTAAAATTGAAAATATATATACTCTTGAGTTTTTAAACATCACAATACACCTCCCTATTTCTCAATCTATGGTAAAGAAATTTCTAAAAATTAATTAACATATACACCTCCTTTCAGTATCATTTTTATATTTTAATAATCTTTCATAAACATCAATAAAATGTTCTTTTAAAATTGATTTTGTCTTTTCATAATCCTTATTCTTAATATGGTTTAACATACTCATATGGTAATTAATCACTGCATCCTGATTAGCTGAATATAACAAGGGCTCATCTAAATGTTCAAATAATTTCCAAAAAATATCTAAGATTTTAATCACTATTTGATTTTTAATTCTTCTAAAAAGAATTCTATGAAACATCATATCTTCTTTTATAAAAGGTTTTCCTTGTTCTAATTTACTTTTCATAATATTTATAATATTTCCAAGCTCATCTAAATCCTTTTCTCTAAGAGATTCTAAAGCTTCCTCTAAAAAGGAAAGTTCAAGTACCTCTCTAATTTGCAACAAATCAAAAATACTATTAGTGTCAAACTGCAAACTATAGGCTAAATTCCCAGCCAAAGCATCAAAATTAAAGGAATTAACATACCAGCCGCTACCATGCTGAGATGTTAAAATTCCAACACCTTCTAATGCTCTTAAAGCTTCCCTAATTGTACTTCTGCTCACTCCAAATTCTTTAGAGAGTTGCACTTCACTAGGAAGTTTATCTCCGGGGGAAAATTTTTTATTAATGATATAATTTTTAATTTGTTCTTGAAGGAACATCTGAACATCTATTGAAGGTACTTTTTTAAATATTTTTTCCTTCTTTCGTCCCATATTCAATCTACTCGATAAGTTATTAGATGTCATACATCAAACAATTATTTATAGTTTAGCAGTTAATTACATAATTGTCAACTATAATATTTGGACTGATCTGTAATCATTTTTAATCACCCCCAATCATAAGCACAATTCTTCCTTTCTTGCTTATCTTTAACCTCAATCTTAATATCTCAATTATTCTTAAGGCAAAATTTATGAAGCTTATTATTCCTCTCTTTAATTCCTCTTTTAATAACTTTATTCTATGCTCTCCCTTCTCTATTTTTGATGTTAAGTAAATAACTAACAATGCTCCCATAAATA
>NIRF01000016.1 GCA_002878375.1 Dictyoglomus sp. NZ13-RE01 | reverse complement strand
GTATTTATGGGAGCATTGTTAGTTATTTACTTAACATCAAAAATAGAGAAGGGAGAGCATAGAATAAAGTTATTAAAAGAGGAATTAAAGAGAGGAATAATAAGCTTCATAAATTTTGCCTTAAGAATAATTGAGATATTAAGATTGAGGTTAAAGATAAGCAAGAAAGGAAGAATTGTGCTTATGATTGGGGGTGATTAAAAATGATTACAGATCAGTGATAAAGGTTCTTGTAATTAATACTAACATGTGATATCCTTTTTTGAGTTTTTATAGAAAGAAAAAATTGGAGTAAGGAGGATAGAGGAAAAATGAGAAACATTTTTGTAGAAAAATTAAATTCATTGCCAGTGGAGGAACATGGAGTAGAACTTGTAGAGAGAAAGGGAGTAGGGCATCCAGATTCTATATGTGATGCCATAATGGATCAGATTTCAGTCAATTTATCACAAGAATATATAAAGAGAGTAGGAAATATATTACATCATAATATAGATAAGAGTTTATTGGTTGCTGGTGAAGTAGAAAGAAGGCTTGGAGTTGGAGGAAGAGTCCTAAAACCAATGTTGTTAGTAATAGGGGATAGAGCAACATCTGAGGTTGATGGTATAAAAATTCCTGTGGAGGAAATAGCAATAGAGACTGCTAAAGATTGGATAAGAAAAAATCTAAGATTTATAGACCCAGATAAACATATAAAATTTCAGGTAGAATTGAAGCCAGGGTCTCCAGAGCTAACAGATATTTTTAGGAGAAGGAAAGGACTATTACCTGCAAATGATACATCAGCTGCTGTTGGATATGCACCATTAACTCCTACTGAAAGATTGGTTATAGATTTGGAAAGGTATTTAAATTCACCAGAATTTAAAAATATCCATCCAGAAGTTGGAGAAGATATTAAAATAATGGGATTTAGACAAAGAAAAGTCTTACAATTAACAATAGCAATGCCTTTTATTGATAGATTTATAAATAGCGTTAAAGATTATTTTGAGAAAAAAGAGATAATTAAACACGAGATTGAGAAGTTTATAGAAAATAGAAATGAACCTTTTGAAAAGGTTATTGTGGATATTAATACATTAGATGATCCGGATAGAGGACTTGATGGTATGTATATAAGTGTTCTTGGTACATCTGCTGAGGATGCAGACTCTGGACAAGTGGGAAGAGGGAATAGGGTAAATGGTGTGATTGCATTAAATAGACCTATGGGAACAGAAGCTGCGGCGGGAAAGAATCCTGTAAGCCATGTTGGAAAGATTTATAATATCTTAACTCATAAAATTGCAAATGAAATTTATAATAATGTACCTGGGATTCGTGAAGTTTATGTTTGGCTATGTAGCCAAATTGGTGTACCTATAGATCAACCCAAAATAGCAACAGCCCAGTTGATTCTTCAAAATGGTGTTTCTATTTATGATGTTTCAAAGCAAGTGGAGGATATTATAAATGAGGAATTAGAAAATATTGAAAACTTCTGTAATGATCTTGCAAAGGGGAAATATTCTGTATGGTAGAGAAAACTCCTCATTGGGCGGATCTGGTTGCTGAAGAGATTATTAAAATAAAAGGAAAAAATAATACTGTAGCTACAGGGATTACTCCCTCAGGTCCAATTCATTTAGGAAATTTGAGGGAGATACTTACTGGAGATGCTATAGCAAGAGCTTTGAGAGAACATGGCTCTTCAGTTAGATTTATTTATATAGCGGATACTTTTGATCCTTTGAGAAAAGTATATCCCTTTTTACCAGAAAGCTATGCGGAGCATGTAGGAAAACCAATATCTGAAATTCCAGATCCTTTAGGATGTCATTCAAGCTATGCAGAACATTTCCTTGAGCCATTCTTAGAGGCTATTAGGAAGTTGGGTATTAGAGTAGAAGTAATAAAAGCACATGAGGCTTATAAAAAGGGATTATATACCGAGATAATAGATAAAACTTTAGAAAATAATGAAAGAATTACTCAGATTTTAAATGAAATTGCTGGGAGAAATTTAGAAAAAGACTTTGTACCACTTTTACCTAAATGTGAGAAATGTGGAAGATTAAATACAACAAAAATAATATCTTTTGATATTAGTAAGCATCAAGTAGAGTATCAATGCAAATGTGGACATGTGGGGGTTGCGGACTATAGTAAAGGGGAAGCAAAGCTTCCTTGGAGATTGGACTGGCCAGGAAGATGGAAAATCTTTGGCGTTACAGTAGAGCCTTTTGGAAAGGATCATGCCACAGCAGGGGGGTCTTATGATACTGGAAAAGTTATAGCCAAAGACATTTTTAATTATGACCCTCCATATCCTTTTGTATACGAATGGATCTACCTCAAAGGAAAGGGAGCTATGTCTTCTTCTAAGGGTATAGCTATTTCTATAAATGAGATGTTGGAGATAATGCCTCCTTCATGGATAAGATTTTTAATTCTTCGATATAAACCTGATAAGCATATTGATTTTGATCCGGTTAATGGCTACATTTTGCTTGCAGAAGAATATGAGAAGATAGAAAGGATATACTTTCATTTAGAGGGAACAGAAGAAGATTGGAAGGAAATAGCAAGAATTTATGAAATGTCCCAACCTGATAACATTCCAAAAGAACCAGGACCCCAGGTTCCTTTAAGGCATTTAATTACTCTTACTCAGATATCCTTAGGTAATAAAGAGATGCTAAAGGATATGCTTGTTAGGAGTGGTTATGAAAAAGAATTAAAAAATTTTGATCAGATACTAAAGATGGTTGAATATGTGGATAATTGGTTAAAGAAGTTTGCTCCAGATCAGGTTAAATTTAAGCTCCAAGAGAATCTTCCAGAAATAACTAAGACTTTTTCTCCTAAAGAAAAAGCCTTTTTAAAAAGTTTAGCTGAAAGTATAAAATCTAAGGAATGGGATGGGGAAGAACTGCAGACCCATATATATGAGCTTGCCAAAAGTTTTGAGATAGATGGAAAAAGAGCTTTTCAATTAATATATTTATCTTTCTTGAATCAAAATTCAGGTCCAAGAGCAGGTTATTTTTTGGTATCTTTGCCAAAGGATTTTGTAGTAAATAGGTTGGAAGAATCCGCCCTTTCATAATAATTTCTATGAGAAGAAACAAGTTATTAATAAGGCTCTTCTTCTTTATATTTTATTCTGCTTGGACCTTTGTATTTTCCTTTATTCCTGTCTATTTAAAAGATAAAGGCTTTTCTGTAGGAATGATTGGAATCTTATCTGCGATCTCTTCACTTGTAGGTGCTATTTTTCAGGTCTTAATTGGTTATTTATCGGATAAAATTGGAAAAAGAAAACCCTTTATAATTTTAGGTCTTTCTATATTAGGTTTTATATACTTATTCCTATTTCCTAAAATTGAAAATTATTACCACTTTTTAATACTATATCCTATAATTGGAATTTGTATAAATGCGGTTTTAACATCCTCAAATATATTGGTATTAGATCTCTCACTAAGTGAGAGATTTGGTAAAGACTATGCAAGTACAAGGATTTGGGGGAGTCTTGGTTTTTTAATTCTCATGCTTATAATAGCTATTTATCCTATTCTTACTAAGCCCAATATTATTTTTCCCCTACTTTCTGGGATTTACATTTTAGGAATTATAACTATTTCTGGGATAAGAGAACCTAAGGTAAAAGTTAGCATTCAAAGGTTAAGTTTAAAAGACATAAATAAGCTTTTACTTAGACCAGAAGTGAGAAGTTTTCTTATTTTTTATCTTTTCTATTATACGGCTCTTGTAGGAGCCTCTTCTAATGTGAATCTGTTAATAAAGTATTTAGGTGGTACAGATAGATATATTAGCTTTGCTTATTCAGCAAGTGCATTATCAGAAATTCCTTTTATGATTTTATGGGGAATCTTATCTGATAAAATTGGAAGAAAACCTATTCTTTTACTATCTTCATTAGCTCTTCCTTTACGTTTATTTTTATATTCTTTAGCTAAAAATTCTTATCATGTGATATTAATCCAATTAATGCATAGTGTGACCTTTGCTGTAATTGGTACTATACCTATAGTTTATATGAATGATCTTGTATCACCTGAAGAAAGAGGAACAGCCCAAGGAATATTAAGTATGACCACAGCTTTATCATCTACTCTTGGTCCCTTTATCGCAGGAGTATCTGCAGATATCTTAGGTTTGCCGGGAATGTATCTTTTTCTTTCATTTATATCTCTTGTCTCTACAATTATTGCATTTTTGTCTTTAAAAGAGTCTTTGATATCTACTTAATGTTTTTGCTCCCAGGTTTTACTATGGGAATATTCTTCTTACATAATGGACATTCTTCAGGTTTATAGGTCTCTAAGCTAAGACTAATAAGGGAATATAAATCTTTTTCAAAATTTACTTTTCCGCCACTTCTATCTACAATACATGCAAATCCAACAATATTTCCTCCAAATTCTTTTACTAATTCTGCAACTTCTAAGGCAGACCCTCCTGTTGTGATAACGTCTTCACAGATAAGTACATTTTCTTTTGGAAATATTCTAAAGCCTCTTCTTAATGTCATTTTACCATTTTCTCTTTCCGCAAATATGCCTCTTGCTTTTAAAGCTCTTGCTAATTCGTAGGCAATAACAATTCCACCTAATGCAGGACCTATAACAGTGTCTATTTTAACATCTTTTGGAATTTTATTTGCTATCTCTTTTGCTATAATCTCTGCTAATTCTGGGTATTGAAGTATAAGAGCACACTGAAGATAGTTAGGACTATGAAGTCCAGAGGATAATAAGAAATGACCTTCCAAGAATGCTCCTTTTTCTTTAAAGATTTCTAACCAGTTCATTTTTCCTCTCCTTCTCATTAATTTTTATATATTATAACTTATACTTTGAAATGTGATTTAAATCACAGTCAAACTATTTTGTAATGGATATAATAATAACAAAAAAAGTTTGGGTGGTGGATATGAATATTGAGGGAAGCATGGATAGAGAAGAACTTTTAACCTTTTTAAATTTTCTTTCCATCCAAAGAAGAACAGGAGTTTTAATGGTAAAAAATAATGATGATATAATAGGAAGCATTTTTCTAAAAAATGGTAATATGATAGAAGTAGAATACATGAATGAAAGAGGAGAATCAGCTTTTTATAGGCTTATGAATAATTCAGATTTTAGTTTTATATACTCGGATACATCAGTTAAAATAGATAAAAATATTACTATAAATACTGAGACTCTAATTTTAAACGCAATAAAATTGATAGATGAAACTAAAGGTGCTTTGATCTCAACCTTTATTTAAAATTCTATAATATAAAGTCCTAAAAGACTGTTAATAACCCTTTACTATTTTCTCTTTTTATGTTAATAATACTAAGTTAGTTAGCTTTTTTTAATAATTTCTATTCTAAGGAGTTGTTTTTGATGCGTAGGTATATTTTATTATTTTTGTTTCTTTTATTGTTCTTATCTCCTATATTAGGATGGAGTGGTAAGACTCATCAAAGAATTGTTGAAAAAGCTTTAGATTCTTTGCCAAGAGATTTTAAAAATCGTATAATTCCATATAAAAATGAAATTTTAGAGGGCTCTATAGCTCCAGATAGGGTATATAGGGATTTTCAAAATCATATTTATGAGGTTGAAACTGGAAAAGGGAAAGGTTTAGATAAAGTAAGAGAAAAGTATTTTTATATTATAGAACTCATTAGAGAGAAAAGACCTTGGAGGCTTGTAGCTTTTGAATTGGGAGTTTTTTCTCATTACATAGCTGACTTAAATCAGCCTTTACATACGTCATCAAGTTCTCAAGAAAAGGGATTTCATAGTAAATATGAAAAAGACGCAGAACAAATTGTACCTAATAGGGCAGATAGATTAATTTATATTTCACAGCCAACCCGCTATATTTATAGGAGTGTATTAGATGCCCATAATTATTATAAAGATATAGAAACCGCTTATCTAAAAGGTAATGGCTTTGTCAAGGTAAGTAAGTTAACTCAGAAGCAGATTGATAAAGCAACATTAGATGTTGCAAGTTATTGGTACAGCATATGGATGAGGGCGAATAGGATTCCTACCATAAATGATTTATTCAATGATTTTGTAGATTGGCTCTGGAATTATTTTAGAAAAATTTTGAGGGTAGAGGTGAAATAGATGAGAATAGCAATAATTGGCGGTACTGGGGTTTATGATCCCAAATTTTTAGAAAAACCAGAAGAATTGGTTATTGATACACCATATGGACAAGCAAAAGTTGTGAAGGGAATATATATGGGAGAGGAAGTTGCTTTCTTGGCAAGACATGGGGTTTCTCATTCTGTGCCTCCTCATAAAATAAATTACAAAGCAAATTTATGGGCATTAAAATCCTTGGGAGTTGAAAGAATATTGGCAACAACTGCTGTTGGAAGTTTAAAAATGAATCTTGAGCCTGGAGGATTAGTAGTTATAGATCAGTTTATTGATTTTACTAAGAATAGGGAATATACGTATTATGATGGACAAGATGGTAAAGTCATTCATATTGACTATACTGAACCTTATTGTCCTGAACTTAGAAAGTTACTTATTGAGACAGGGAAAGAGTTAAATCTAAATATATATCCTTATGGGACATATATATGTACAGAGGGTCCAAGATTTGAAACTCCTGCAGAAATAAGAATGTTTGCAAATTTTGGAGATGTGGTTGGTATGACAAATGTTCCTGAAGTAATTTTGGCAAGAGAACTTGAAATGTGTTATGCAGTGGTTTCTCTTGTTACAAATTATGCAGCAGGCATATCAAAAAATCCTTTGACCCATGAAGAAGTCTTAACAGTTATGTCACAAAATATTGAAAAAGTAAGAAAACTTTTTATGAGTGTAATTCCTAAAATACCAAAGGAAAGAAATTGCATTTGTAAAGATGCTTTAAAGGAGTATAAAGGAAAGGGATAAAAAATGAAGATCATTGAATGGAAGAATAATTCTCTTTACATTTTAGATCAGTCAAAATTGCCTTGGAAAGAAGAGTGGATAAACTGTCAGAAATATCAGCAAGTGATTGATGCTATAAAAAAGTTAAAGATAAGAGGGGCACCTGCTATTGGAGTTGCAGCTGCTTATGGTGTTGCTCTTGCTGCTATAAAATATACAGGCTACAATTTGCCAGATTATATTCAGAATGTTATAAGTGAATTTGCGTTGTCAAGACCTACTGCTGTGAATTTATTTGTGGTTTTAAAGCGCCAAGGAGAGATTGTCTTAAAAAATAGGAATAAGTCCTCTACAGATCTTAAGCTACTGCTTCTTGAAGAAGCTAAAAAAATAGAAGAGGAAGAGAGGGAGAGATCACAAGCTATTGCAAATTATGGTGCAGATTTAGTTCCTCCAAAAGCTAATATTTTAACTCATTGTAATACAGGAAGTCTTGCTACAATTGGCTTAGGTACAGCATTAGGTATTATAAAAGAAGTATGGTACAGAAGAAGAGATATAAATATGGTTTATTTTACAGAAACACGACCCCTTTTGCAGGGTAGTAGATTGACAGGATGGGAGCTTGCAATGGAAAATATTCCTGCCACTTTAATTACAGATAATATGGCTGGATACTTAATGTCTAAAGGAATGATTGATTTAGTAATTGTTGGAGCGGATAGAATTACGTTAAATGGTGATACTGCTAATAAGATAGGTACATATACATTGGCAGTGCTTGCAAAACATCATAATATTCCTTTTTATGTTGCTGCACCTCTTTCCTCTTTTGATTTTAAATTAGAAAAGGGAAGTGATATTGTAATTGAGGAAAGAGATCCTGAGGAAGTCTTATCTGTAGCAGGTAAGAGGATTGCTCCAGAAGGGATTAATGCTATTAATCCAGCTTTTGATGTAACTCCAAATGATCTTATCTCTGCTATTATAACTGAAAAGGGAATTATACTTCCTCCCTTTAGGGAGAATATTGAAAGGTTTAAGGAGGAAGATCAATGAGGATTTTAATTAAGAATGTCTCTTTGCTTCAGAAGGATAAAGTATTAGAAAATGTAAATATGCTAATTAATGATGACTTGATAGAGTATATCGGAAAGGAATCCCCGAAAGAATATGAATATGTTATTGATGGAGATAAAAAGTTGGCTATGCCAGGTTTGGTTAATGCCCATACGCACTTGGCAATGACCATCTTTAGAGGTTTTGCAGATGATCTACCACTTAAGGAATGGTTGGAAACTAAAATATGGCCAAATGAGGCTAAATTGAATGAAGAGGATGTTTATTGGGGTAGTCTTTTAGGAGCCTTAGAAATGATAAAGACTGGTACTATTGCCTTTTCGGATATGTACTTCTTTATGGACAGAGTGGCTGAAGTTGTTGAAATGAGCGGATTAAAAGCAAATCTCTCTATAGGAATGATAGCTACCTTTGGAAATCCTGATGAAAAACTTAAGGAATCTCTTGATTTTGCAAAAAGATGGAATAAAAAAGCTAATGGAAGGATTTTGGTTAGTTTAGCTCCTCATGCTCCTTATACTTGTCCTCCTCAATTTTTAGAAAAGGTTGTAGATAAAGCTTTGGCTTATGATTTAATGATTCATACACATTTATCTGAAACCTATGGTGAAGTTATTGAAATTAAAGAAAAATATGGAGAAACTCCTATTAGGTTGATGGAAAAGGTTGGACTTTTTAAGGCAAGGGTTATTGCAGCTCATTGTGTATATGTAGATAATGAAGAAATAGAAATCTTAGCTCAAAATCATGTTGGGGTTGTACATAATCCTCAAAGTAACTTAAAATTGGCCTCTGGTATTGCACCTATAAGCGAAATGTTAGAAAAGAATGTATTGGTTGGTTTAGGTACTGATGGAGCTTCAAGTAATAACAATCTCGATATGTGGGAAGAGATGCGATTATCTGCTTTACTCCATAAAGGTTATAAGAAAGATCCAACTGTTGTTCCTTCACATGTTGCTCTTTCTTTGGCAACAGAAAACGGTATGAAAATCATTGGATTTAATAACAGTGGTGTGATTGATGTGGGTAAAAAAGCGGATTTGATATTAGTAGACCTCAATAAGCCTCATTTTTATCCCAGATTTAATTTAATATCTCATTTGGTTTATTCTGCAAATTCTCAAGATGTGGATACAGTTATAGTTGATGGAAGGATACTTATGGAAGGAAAAGAAGTAAAAGTATTAGATGAGGAAAGAATAATGTATGAGGCTGAAAAGAGAGCTTTTGATTTAGTAAGACGTTGAGAGGAGGAAAAACATGGAATATAAATGGGTTTATATTGAGGATATTCCAAAATTGAATATTGAGGATGTTGAGATCAGAGGTTGGTTATTTAATAAAAGATCCAGTGGAAAAGTGGTTTTTTTGATAATTAGAGATGGCACAGGATATCTTCAGGGTATTGCGGATTTAAATAGTTTTTCAAAGGAGGATTTAGAGAGGATAGAGAAAATACCTTTAGAATCTTCCATTATTGTGAGAGGAAAATTAAGAGAGGAGAAGAGGGCACCTGGAGGCTTTGAAATACATTTAAAAGAAGTCAATTTGGTTTCTCCTGCCTACGATTATCCTATACAGAAAAAAGAGCATTCCATA
Organism: Dictyoglomus sp. NZ13-RE01; assembly: GCA_002878375.1. Lineage (NCBI taxonomy): Bacteria > Pseudomonadati > Dictyoglomota > Dictyoglomia > Dictyoglomales > Dictyoglomaceae > Dictyoglomus > Dictyoglomus sp. NZ13-RE01. Next base: position 22,965 of record NIRF01000016.1, on the reverse strand, counting down.
GAATTTTTAATGGAAAATAGACATTTATGGTTAAGATCACGAAAACAGCAAGCAATTTTGAGAATAAGAAGTGAAATAATAAAAGCAATTAGAGATTTTTTAGATAGTAGAGGATTTGTTTTAGTGGATGCTCCTATTTTGACTCCCTCCTCATGTGAGGGAACGACTACTCTTTTTGAATTAGATTATTTCGATTTAGGAAAGGCTTATTTGTCTCAAAGTGGACAGTTATACATGGAAGCTGCATGTATGGCTTTGGGTAAGGTATACTGTTTTGGACCTGCTTTTAGAGCTGAAAAATCTAAGACAAGGAGGCACTTAACAGAGTTTTGGATGGTAGAGCCTGAAATGGCTTATTGGGATTGGGAAGATAATATGAGATTGCAAGAGGAATTAGTGAGCTATATTGTCCAAAGAGTCTTGGATAAAAGAAGCAAGGAATTAGAAATCTTAGAAAGAGATATTAAACCATTAGAGAAAATAGTTCCACCTTTTCCAAGGATCACATATAAAGAGGCTATAGAACTTTTGAATAGGAAAGGCGTGCCAGCCAGTTATGGAGATGATTTTGGGGGTGATGAGGAGACAGTAATTTCTCAGGAGTTTGATAAACCTGTTTTCGTACATCATTATCCTGCACGTATAAAGGCTTTTTACATGCAACCTGATCCTGATAACCCTGAAGAGGTTTTAAACGATGATATGCTTGCTCCAGAAGGATACGGAGAAATCATTGGGGGAAGCCAGAGAATCCACGATCTGAATTTACTTGAAGAGAAAATAAAAGAATATAATCTTCAAAGGGAGCCTTTGGAATGGTATATAGACCTACGAAGATATGGATCTGTGCCTCATTCTGGTTTTGGACTTGGTATTGAGAGGACTGTAGCATGGATTTGTGGCTTAAAACATGTAAGAGAAGCTATTCCCTTTGCAAGACAAATTTATAGGATTTATCCTTAACTTGACATTATAAGACAATAAATATATACTTCAGAAAATAAGAACAGGGATGTTCTGTATAGCAGGACATCCCTTTTTTTATTAAAAAATTTTTGGAGGTGATCAGATGAAAGGCTTACTGAGAGTTGTTTTTTCAATTGCTCTCCTTCTCTCATTATTGATGTTACCTATTCAGGCTGCTGGAACTATTAAGGTTGGCGCTATATTCCCTATTACAGGTCCCATTGCTACCTTCGGAATCTCTTCTGCTAATGGTGTAAAGATGGCTTTTGATGAGGTAAATGCAAAGGGTGGAGTTTTGGGACAAAAAATAGAGTTAATCTTAGAGGATGATCAGTATAAAGCAGAGGAAGTAGCTAATGCAGCAAAGAAACTTATTGAAAGAGATAAGGTAATAGCTATTATTGGGGAAGTTGCAAGTTCTATGAGTTTAGTTCTTGCTCCTATTTGTCAAGCGGCAAAGGTTATTATGATTACACCTACATCTACAAATCCTAAGGTTACCTTAGTTGGAGATTACATATTTAGAGCTTGCTTCATTGATGATTTCCAAGGTACTGTTATGGCAAATTATGTTTATAAAAATATGAATAAGAAAACTGCTGCAATGTTTGTGGCAGTAACCAGTGATTACAGTAAAGGCTTGGCTCAATTCTTTAAGGAATCCTTTACAAAGCTTGGTGGTAAAATTGTAGCAGAAGAATATTACTCTGAGGGAGATTCTGATTTTAGGGCTCAGTTAACAAAGATTAAAGCAGCAAATCCTGAATTTGTCTATCTACCTGGATATTATTCAGATATTGGACCTATTTTACTTCAAGCAAGAGAACTTGGCATTACTGTTCCTTTTGGTGGTGGAGATGGATGGGATTCTCCTAAGTTGGTTGAGACAGCAGGAAAAGCAGCAGAAGGTTGTGTCTTTAGTAACCATTATAGTCCCGAATCCACAGATCCTAAGGTTAAATTATTCGTAAAGAATTATAAGGAGAGATTTAAAGAAACTCCAGATGCTTTAGCTGCTCTTTCTTATGATGCTGCTATGTTATTAGTGGATGCTATTAAGAGAGCACAAAGCACTGATCCTACCAAGATTAGAGATGCATTAGCAAGAACAAAGATATTTACTGGAGTAACTGGATCAATGGTCTTTGATAAAAATAGAAATCCTATAAAGAGTGCTGTGATCATTGAGATTAAAGGTGGAAAACAGGTATATAAAGCAACTGTAAAACCATAAAATTTTTTAGGAGGGGGTTTACCCCCTCCTAAATTTTTGGTAAATTATAAAAGAAGATTAATTGGAAAGGTAAAGGAATATGGAGAATATATTACAGCAAATAATAAATGGACTATCCTTAGGAAGTATATATGCCCTAATTGCTTTGGGCTATACCATGGTTTATGGTATTTTGAGGTTGATAAACTTTGCCCACGGGGATATATACATGGTAGGCGCCTTTTTGGGTTACTTTGCTTTGGGATATTGGAATTTATCTTTCCCTATGGGACTTATCTTTGCAATGGCTGGATCCGCCATATTAGGAATATTAATTGAAAGATTTGCCTATAGACCATTAAGATTAGCTCCAAGGATATCACTTTTGATCACTGCTATAGGAGTTTCATTTCTTTTAGAAAATCTTATGGTTTTATGGGTGGGAGCATCTCCGAGACCCTTTCCTCAAAAAATTCCTGTGGAAGTTTATTTTGTAGGAAACATAGTTTTTACTAATAGGCAGATTATTATTATCGCTGTTTCTGTTTTTCTTATGTTTATATTGCAGTTTATAGTTTTAAAGACCAAAGTAGGTAAAGCTATGAGAGCGGTCTCTTTTGATAAAGAGACTGCTTTAATGATGGGTATCGACATAGATAAAATAATAGCTTTGACCTTTGCAATTGGTTCATCCCTTGCTGCAGCAGGAGGAGTCTTAGTAGGATTGTATTTCAACAAAATAGAACCATATATGGGTGTAATGCCTGGGTTAAAGGCTTTTGTGGCTGCAGTTCTTGGGGGAATTGGGATAATTCCAGGAGCAATGATTGGTGGATATATTCTTGGAATTGCAGAAGTTTTAGTTTCCGCCTTTATATCTTCTACAATAAGGGATGCTGTCGCTTTTATTGTTCTCATATTAATATTATTAGTTAGACCATCAGGAATATTAGGAAAGTATATGAGGGAAAAGGTATAATGAGAAGGAATTATTTGATTACATTAATAATAAGCATTTTTTTGATTTTGCTTGGCACTCAAGCCCAAGGAATTAATCCCTATTATTATCAATTATTGATATTCTTTGGGATTAATAGTATTCTTGCAATGAGTCTTAATTTGATAAATGGTTTTGCAGGACAATTTTCTATTGGACACGCAGGTTTCATGGCCGTTGGAGGTTATTTTAGTGCTGCTTTAAGTGTTTACCAAGGAGAAAAACTTCTTGCTTTTCTCAATTTTCTACCAACAAATGTTGCTCAAATCGTTGAATTTTTTATTTTCCTTTTGGTAGGAGGATTGGTAGCTGGAATTTTAGGACTTTTGGTTGGTATTCCTACATTGAGACTTAGGGGAGATTATCTTGCAATTGCAACATTAGGTTTTGGAGAGATAGTAAGGGTTGCAATTTTAAACTTGGATGTTGTAGGTGGACCACGTGGTTTTCCTGGGATACCTCAAAGGACTAATCTATCATGGATCATTTTCTGGTTTATTGTTTGTTATTTAGTTATAAGGAATTTAATAAACTCCTCTCATGGGAGAGCTATTATTTCAATAAGAGAAGACGAGATAGCTTCTGAAACCATGGGAATTAACACTACTTTTTATAAGGTTTTGGCTTTTGTAATTGGTGCATTCTTTGCAGGAATCGCGGGTGGACTTTTCGCTCATTATTTAATGATGCTTCATCCTAGTAGCTTCACCTTCTTTAGGTCCGTTGAAGTTTTACTCATGATTGTTCTTGGGGGTTTAGGAAGTATCTCTGGAGCAATATTGGGGGCATTTATATTAACCATTCTACCAGAAGCCTTAAGAGGATTTACATATCTTAGATTAGTGATTTATTCTATTATTCTCATTCTTCTTATGCTCCTTAGACCTCAAGGGCTTTTAGGGGGCAGGGAAATATCTTTGTCAATCTTCAAAAGATTTATAAATCCAAAGGTGGATAGATCATGAAAGTGTTAGAGGTGAAAAATTTATCTTGTGCCTTTGGCGGATTAATGGCAGTTTCAGAGTTGGATTTTCATGTAGAAGAAAATGAGATATTGGGAATTATAGGTCCCAATGGTGCAGGAAAAACTACAGTTTTTAATCTAATTACAGGCTTTTATTCCCCCTTGCATGGTGAGATAATTTTTAAAGGAAAAAATATAGAAAATTTAAAGCCTTATCAGATTACTCGCTTGGGGATTGCCAGAACTTTTCAAAATCCACGCCTCTTTAAACAGCTTTCTGTTCTTGATAATGTAAAAATAGCTATGCATAAAGTATATAATGCCAGTGTTTTTGATGTTATACTTAGAAATAAAAAGGTATATAAGGCAGAGGAAGAGCAAGAGGAAAAAGCAATTGAACTTCTAAAGTTTTTCCACCTTTATGATAGAAAGGACGAAATATCCCAAAACTTACCTTATGGTGATCAGAGAAGATTGGAAATTGCAAGAGCTATGGCAACGAATCCAACTCTTTTACTTTTAGATGAGCCGGCTGCAGGCATGAATCCTCATGAGTCAAAAGAATTAGCAAATCTTATTCTACAGATAAGAGATAAGTTCAATTTGACTATTATCCTTATTGAACACCATATGGATGTAGTTATGGGGATTTGTGAAAGAATCATTGTCCTTGACTATGGTATGAAGATTGCAGAAGGAACTCCTGAGGAAATAAAAAATAATCCAAGAGTTATTGAGGCTTATTTGGGTAAGGAGGAAGAAAGTGTTATCAGTTAAAGATCTTCATGTTTACTATGGGGGAATTAGAGCCTTACAAGGAATAGATTTTGAAGTCAAAGAAGGAGAGATAGTCTCTCTAATAGGGGCAAATGGTGCTGGAAAGTCAACTACTTTAAGGGCAATTTCTCGTTTGGTCCCTATTGCAAGGGGTGACATTTATTTTTATGAAATAAATTTAAAGAAGCTTCCTCCTCATAAAGTTGCAGGTCTTGGCATTGCACATGTTCCTGAGGGAAGAAGGGTTTTTGCAAATTTAACTGTTTTTGAAAATCTCGAGTTAGGTGCTTATCTTTGCAATGATAGAAACAAAATAAAGAAAAATTTGGAGTTTGTTTTTTCTCTTTTCCCAAGACTGAAAGAAAGATCTAAACAATTGGCAGGAACATTAAGTGGAGGGGAACAACAGATGCTTGCAATCGGTCGTGCCTTAATGTCAGATGCAAGATTGCTCTTACTGGATGAACCATCAATGGGACTTGCCCCTCTACTTGTACAAGAAATTTTTAAGGTTTTAAAAGAGATAAATAACGAAGGGAAGACATTACTTTTAGTGGAGCAAAATGCAAATATGGCTTTTCAAATAGCTCATCGGGTTTATGTTTTGGAAACTGGAAGAATAATTATGTCCGGACCAACAGAGATTGTATCTAAAAACGAGGAGATTCGAAAGGCATATCTGGGAGGGTAAATTTATGTTAGTTAGAATGAGAATGACAAAAAATCCAATTTTTGTTTCTCCTAATACCTCCATATTGGAAGCATGGAAAACCATGCAGAGATTCCAAGTAAGGAGATTATTGGTGATAGAAAAAGGGAAGCTTGTGGGTATAGTTACGGAAAGGGACTTAAGGTCTGCTTCTCCTTCACAGGCAACCTCCTTAAGTATTTTTGAGTTAAATTATTTGTTAGAACAACTGAAAGTGAAGGATGTTATGACACCCAATCCTATAACTATAGACGCTGATGCACCTATTGAAGAGGCGGCATTGATTATGAGAGAAAATAAAATAAGTGCTCTTCCAGTATTAGAGAAGGGAGAGGTAGTAGGCATAATAACCGAAACAGACCTTTTTAAGGCTTTCATTGATATGTTGGGGGCTGGAGAGAAGGGATTAAGGTATACACTAAGGATTAAAAATGTGCCTGGGGAGATTGCAAAAATAGTAAATATTTTATGGGAGAAGGGAATAAATATACTAAGTTTAGTAACTTTCCCTTCGGATAGTGAAGATTACGGATATTTAGTTGTCCGTGTACAAAGTGATGATTTAGTGACTATTAATGAGCTTTTTAGAAGTCATAATATTCCTGTGGAGCATATAAGAAAATTCTAATTTCTCATTCTTTTTTTTGTTTACTTGTTTGCATATATATTCCATAGTATAATTACGTGGAAATTTTTCTAAGAAAAAATTAGGAGGTAGAACAATGAAAGTTCTAGTGCTCAATTGTGGAAGCTCTTCAGTAAAATATCAGGTTTTTAATATGGAAAATGAACAAGTGTTAGCAAAGGGGCTTGCAGAGAGGATTGGTTTAGATGGATCAAGGGTTGTCCATCAAAAATTAAATGGAGATAAAAAGGTTTTTAATGAAAATTTGCAAACTCATAAAAAAGCTATTGAGGTTATATTGAATTTATTGGTTGATGGTGAAAACGGGGTGTTGAGCTCTCTAAATGAGCTTGATGCTATTGGACATCGCGTAGTTCATGGTGGTGAGAAATTTGTAGAGTCTGCCTATATAGATGAGGAGTCTTATAAGGCTATTAAGGAATGTGAGGAACTTGCTCCTCTCCACAATCCTTATCAAGTTCAGGGAATAGATGCTTGCAAGAGTATAGTTCCTAATATTCCTCAGGTTGCAGTTTTTGATACAGCATTTCATCAGACAATGCCAAAAAGAGCCTACTTGTACGCTCTACCTTATGAATGGTATGAGAAATATAAAATTAGAAGATATGGATTTCATGGTACTTCCCATTGGTATGTATCAAAAAGAGTTTCAGAGCTTATGAATAGGAATTATGAAGAATTAAAAATTATTTCTTGTCATTTAGGGAATGGCGCCAGCATTGCTGCAATTAAAAATGGTAAATGCATAGATACAAGCATGGGATATACTCCCTTAGAAGGATTAGTGATGGGAACAAGATGTGGTGATATTGATCCTGCTATTCCTTTAAAAATTATGGAAAGAGAAGGGTATTCTCCAAAAGAAATGGATGAGATCTTGAATAAAAAGAGTGGTGTTTGGGGACTTTCCGGAATAAGCAGTGATTTTAGGGATTTAGAAGATGAGGCAGAAAAAGGTAATGAAAAGGCTCAACTTGCTTTAGAAGTTTATGTTTATAGGATTAAAAAATATATTGGAGCTTACTTTGCAATCTTAGGAGGACTTGATGCTTTAGTTTTTACTGCAGGTATTGGTGAGAGATCGCCTATTGTAAGAAGAATGGTTTGTACAGATATGGAACATTTAGGAATAAAAATAGATTTACAAGCAAATGAATTTAAAGGAGAGGAGAGAAGGATAAGTACGGATGATTCTAAGGTAGAAGTTTGGGTGGTACCTACTAATGAGGAACTAATGATAGCAAGAGAAACTGTTAGAATTTTAAAGAAAATAAAGGGATAAAAGAAGGTGGTATAATGCAAATTTTTCTTGCGGACCTACATTCAGAAGTTGGTAAGAAGATGGCAATAAAGGAGGATTTTCTTCCGCATTTTGAAGATATGGAATTTGAAAATCCTCTTCATATTGATTTATTACTAACAAATTTGGGAAGGGAAGTTTTAATAAAAGGTAAGATTACTGGTCAAGTAGAGCTAACGTGCAGTAGATGTCTGAAAGAGTTTACCTATAATATTGATGTGGATGTAGAAGAAGTTTATTTATGGGATTTACCTATATTGAGAAATATTTCTCCTTCCGAAGCAGAGGTTGAGTTAACAGAGGAAGATTTTAAATTTGTATTGGAAAAAGAGATTCTCGATTTGGATCCTTTAGTAGAAGATAATGTACGTATTTCTATTCCAATAAAGCCTCTTTGCAAGCCAGATTGTAAAGGACTTTGTCCTGTGTGTGGGCACGATTTGAATTTAGGACCATGTGAACATGTAGGAGAAATAAATGTAGATCCAAGATGGGAACCACTAACGAAAATATTAAAAAAAGGAGGGAAATAACAAATGGGACTTCCTAAGAAAAAATTATCAACTACAAGAAGGGACAGAAGATGGGTAAGGTATAAGCTTCATGGTGTATCTTTGGTGGAATGTGGGCATTGTCATAAATTGATTTTACCTCACAGGGTTTGTCCCTTCTGTGGCTATTATAAAGGAAGAAGTATAGTTGAAGTGGAAGAGAAAGAAGAAAAATAGATAGGGTATAAAAATATGGGTGTTGGAATTATAAGTGTTGGAACATCTGTTCCACCTAAGTTCTTAACTAATTTTGATTTAGAAAAGATGGTAGATACTTCTGATGAATGGATTACTACAAGAACCGGAATTAAAAAGAGACACATTGTTGATGAAGGAGTTAATGCATCAGATTTAGGAGCAGAGGCAGCTTTAAAAGCTTTAGAAAGGGCAAAACTTTCTCCTAAGGATATAGATCTTATAATAACTACATCTTCTTCTCCTGAAATGATCTTCCCGCCCACTGTATCTCTTATTCAGAGAAAAATAGGAGCAAGTAGGGCGGGAGGTTTTGATCTACTTTCTGCTTGTACGGGATTTGTCTCTGCCTTAATAACCGGAGTTCAATTTATAAAAAGTGGTGATGTAGAAACAGTGCTCATTGTTGGGACTGAGGTACTATCAAGATTGGTTAATTGGGAAGATAGAAACACTTGTGTTCTTTTTGGGGATGCGGCAGGAGCTGTTATTTTAAGGGAAGTGGGAGATGATTATGGATTAATATCATGGAATTTACATTTGGATGGTGAGGGGGCGGAACTACTGGAAATTCCAGCAGGAGGTTCAAAACTTCCTGCTTCTTATGATACTGTTGATAAAAAGCTCCATTATATTAGGATGAATGGAAGAGAAGTTTTTAAATTTTCTGTTAGGGTTATTTCTGAAAGCACTGAGGAAGCTTTAAATAAAGCCAATTTATCTCCTAAAGATTTAGATTGGCTTATTCCTCACCAAGCAAACATAAGAATAATTCAAGCAGGAGCAGAGAGATTAGGTATTCCTATGGAAAAAATTGGAATCACTGTAGATAAATATGGAAATACATCAACAGCATCAATCCCGTTAACCTTAGAGGAACTTTTAATTCAGAAAAAGATAAAAGATAGGGATTTAATAGCCTTTGTTGGGTTTGGGGCTGGTCTTTCCTGGGGTACCGCTCTTATGCGATGGAAAGAGGTGAATTTATTTGATTAAAACCCCTCTATGTGATCTTTTGAATATTAAATATCCTATTATTCAGGGAGGTATGGCTTGGGTAGCAACTTCCGAACTTGCGTCCGCTGTTTCAAATGCAGGTGGTTTAGGTGTAATAGGGGCTGGAAATGCAGACCCTAATTGGGTTAGAGAGGAGATTAGAAAAACCCGTACTTTAACAGATAAGCCCTTTGGAGTTAATATTTACTTTCTTTCTCCCTATGCTGAAGAAGTAATGAAGGTAGTAATAGAAGAGAAAGTTCCTGTAGTAACTACTGGTGCTGGAAATCCAGGAAAATACATACCATTTTTAAAGGAGAAAGGAATAAAGATTTTTCCCTTGGTATCGTCGGTTGCATTAGCTGTAAGATTGGAAAGACTTGGGGTGGATGGTCTTATAGCGGAAGGGATGGAATGTGGAGGACATATTGGAGAGCTAACTACTATGGCTTTAGTTCCTCAAGTGGTATCCGCTGTGAAGATTCCTGTAATTGCAGCAGGTGGTATAGCAGATGGAAGAGGTTTTGTTGCTGCTTTGGCTTTAGGAGCTCAGGGTATTCAAATGGGTACAAGATTTATAGCCAGTGAAGAGTGTAAGGTACATGAAAACTATAAAAGGGCTATTTTAAAAGCAAAGGATAGAGATACGGTAGTTACAGGAGCAAGCACAGGTCATCCTGTTAGAGTTATATATAATAAACTGGCAAGGGAATTTTTAGAGTTAGAGAAAAAGGGAGTACCAATAGAGGAGTTAGAGAAATTTGGGACAGGACGTCTTAGGTCTGCAGTTATAAATGGAGATGTGGAATATGGTTCTGTTATGGCTGGTCAAATATCCGGCTTAATAAATGATATAAAACCAGTAAAAGATATTATTGAGGATATTGTAAAGGAAGCGGAGAATATAATAAAAAACTTGCAAAATTTTATAAAGGAGAGTTAGTTTTTATGAGAGCATTTATATTTCCTGGACAGGGCTCTCAATCTTTTGGTATGTTTTCACCTTTTCTTAATCAAGATTTTGAGTATTTTTTAGAAGAAATAAGAAAAATAGATGAAAATATAATAAAAGTTTACCAAGATGGAACAGAGGAATTAATGAGAAAAACCATATATTCTCAACCTGCAATTTTTTCAATAAGTTGCATGTTAGATTACTATTTAAAAAATAATAATTTTTATCCTGATTTTGTGACGGGTCATAGTTTGGGTGAATATTCTGCTTTTTGTTCTGCAGGGATCTTTGATTTTTCTGTGGGATTGAGATTGGTTTACGAGAGAGGAAGAATCATGCAAGAAATATCAGAAGAAGTTTCAGGTGGAATGTGGGCTGTAATAGGAGGAGATATTGATAAGATTCGAGAAAGTTTGAAAGACTTTGAAAATCTATTTATAGCTAATTATAACTCACATGAACAAATAATTATTTCAGGATCAATAGAATCCTTTCAAAGATGGCAGGAGATTTTTAGAAGTGAAGTTAAAAGGATAATACCGCTTTCTGTTAGTGGACCTTTTCATAGCCCATTAATGGGTAAGGCTCAAGATAAATTTTGGGAGATTATCAAGGAAATCAATTTTAGAGATCCTGAGATTCCTGTTATAAGTAGTACCACAGTAAGTGAGGTAGAAAAAGCTGAAGATGCAAAGGAGATTTTATTGAAACAGTTTACATCATCAGTATTTTGGACTGATACAATAAGTAAACTAAATAGTTTAGGAGTAGATGAATATATAGAAGTTGGACCTGGAAAAGTACTTCAAGGACTTGTAAAAAAGATTTTGAAGGATATAAAGATTAAAGGCATTGAGAAACCCGAAGATTTTCTTGCTTTAAAGGGGGAGGAATAATGCTTAAAGATAAGGTTGCTTTGGTTACAGGGGGAAGTAGGGGGATTGGAAGAGCAATAGTCATTGCTCTTGCAAAAGAAGGAGCTAAGGTGGTAATTAACTATAGAAGTAATGAAGAGTCTGCAAGAGAAACATTAGAAGAAGTTGAAAAGTTGGGTGCAGTAGGGTATTTATATAAGGCGGATGTAAGTAATGAGGAAGAAGTAGAAAATATGTTTAAGGATATATTGACAAAATTTGGTCGACTTGATATTTTAGTCAACAATGCGGGGATAACAAGAGATAATTTATTATTAAGAATGAAATTGGAAGATTGGGAAGCGGTTATGGCAACAAATTTAAGAAGTGTATTTTTGTGTACAAGAGCAGCAGCAAAAATTATGATTAAGCAAAGAAGTGGAAGAATTATAAATATTTCTTCAATTGTTGGAGAGATGGGTAATATAGGACAGGCTAATTATTCTGCTTCAAAGGCAGGAATAATTGGTTTTACAAAAACTGTTGCCCGTGAGCTTGCCAGTAGGGGTATAACAGTAAATGCTGTTGCTCCTGGATTTATTGAGACAGAAATGACAGAAAGTATAGCCCCTGACTTAAAGGATCTATATTTAAAACAGATTCCTCTTCAAAGGTTTGGAAAGCCTGAGGAAGTTGCTAATTTGGTCAAATTTTTGGCTTCTGAAGAGGCGGGCTATATTACTGGGGCTGTTATAAACATTGATGGTGGATTGGCTATGTGAAAATTTACAAGGAAGGAGGTGAAGAGTAAATGGATGAGGCAACCATCTTTGAAAAAATAAAGAAGATAATTGTAGAACAGTTAAGAATTGACGAAGACCTTATCACGATGGATTCTTCAATTCAGGATGATTTAGGAGCGGATTCTTTAGATGCAGTAGAGTTAATCATGGCTTTAGAGGAAGAATTTGGTATTGATGTTCCTGATGAGGATACAGAAAAATTTAAGACAGTAGGAGATGTGGTCAGATACGTAGAGAAAAAATTGTAATTATAAAAAGGGTACTGGTTTTATTATCCTTCCAGTACCCTTTTAATGTATTTTAAGGAGGAGATATTTAATGAAAAGAACCGTTGTTGTTACAGGGGTTGGTGTGATATCTCCCATTGGCATAGGAAAGGAAAAATTTTGGGATAATTTGGTAAAAGGAAGATCTGGCATAAGCTATATTGAAAAGTTTCCAACTGATGATTACCCAACGAAAATAGCAGGAGAGGTAAAAGATTTTAATCCCGAGGATTTTATAGATAAAAAAGAAGCCCGAAGGTTGGATAGATTCTCACAGTTTGCTATATCTGCAACCAAATTAGCTTTGGAAGATGCAAATTGGAATCCCTCTGAGGAAGAGAAAGAAAATACAGCAGTTATAGTAGCCTCGGGAATAGGGGGTTTAGAAACTTTAGAAAATCAGTTCAGAGTTTTATTTGAGAAGGGACCAAACAAAGTAAGCCCCTTTGTAGTTCCTATGATGATTATCAATATGGCGGCAGGAAATATATCTATACAGTTTGGTTTTAAAGGACCTAATTTTGCAACGGTTACAGCTTGTGCAGCAAGTTCACATGCTATTGGACTTGGTTATAAACTGGTTGCCAATGGAGAAGTAGACTGTGCAATAGTTGGCGGGACAGAAGCAGGTATCACGCCTATGGGACTTGCGGGTTTTTGTTCTATTCAAGCTCTTTCAACTCAGAACGATCCTCCGGAGAAGGCAAGTAAGCCCTTTGATGCTCGTAGGGATGGTTTTGTTATGGCGGAAGGTTGTGGTATTCTTGTCCTTGAAAGTTTAGAACATGCTTTGAAAAGAAATGCGAGGATTTATGCGGAAATTGTTGGTTTTGGAGCTTCTGACGATGCTTATCATATTACAGCTCCTGATCCTCAAGGTTATGGTGCATATCTTTCTATGAAAAGGGCTCTTATGGATGCGGGTATTACTCCTGAGATGGTTGATTATATAAATGCTCATGGAACTTCTACAAAACTTAATGATAAAATTGAAACATTAGCCATTAAAAAGGTATTTGGGGAGCATGCCTATAATTTAGCTATTAGTTCTAATAAATCTGTATTTGGGCATGCCTTAGGAGCTGCTGGTGCCTTAGAGTCTGTGGCTACAGTTTTAAGCATATATTATGGGGTTGTTCCTCCTACTATAAATTACGAGGAAAAAGACCCTGATTGTGATTTAGATTATGTACCTAATAAAGCAAGGGATATGAATATTAGGTATGCCTTAAAAAACTCCTTTGGGTTTGGCGGACAGAATGCATCCTTAGTATTTAAAAAACATATAAATGAAAGCTAAAGAAATAGAGACTATAAATAAAACAGAGAAGGAATTAGAAGAAAGGTTTGGTATTATTTTTTCTGATGTTGAGCTTCTTTTTACAGCATTAGTACATCCATCTTATAGAAATGAAAATTTAAATGTTCTTGAGGATAATCAAAGATTGGAATTTTTAGGTGATAGTGTAATTGGTCTCATAATAAGTGAAACCTTGTTTAAATTACATAAGAATGCTAACGAGGGAATGCTCTCTCAGATGAGGAGCCATTTAATAAAGGGTAAAACTTTAGCGCGAAAAGCGAAAGAAATTGGTTTGAATAAGTATGTTCTACTGGGAAATGGAGAAGAATTACAAGGAGGAAGAGAAAAAGAATCCATTCTTTCTGATCTTTTTGAGGCTTTTATAGGTGCTTTATTCTTAGATAAAGGATATGAGTTTACAAAAGAATTTGTATTAAAAATATTCAAGGAGGATTTGGAGAATATAGAGTACGAGATAGATTGGAAGAATATACTCAGAAGTGTTTTGCTTAAGCAGGGGAAAAAATTTGAATATAGATTAGTAAAGGAAGAAGGACCAGAGCATAACAAAGTATTCTATATCGAATTATGGGTTGATAACGAGAAAATTTCTGAGGGAATTGGAAAAAACAAAAGTCAAGCGGAGATGCAAGCTGCGCAAAAAGCTTTAGAGAAATTAGGGAAAAATGTATATTAAAGAAATAGAGATTAATTATTTCAAATCTTTTTATGGTCATCATAAGATCCCTTTTAATGGTAAATTCATAGTCGTAACAGGACCGAATGGTTCTGGTAAAAGTAATATATTGGATGCAATAAGATGGGTTATTGGAGAGCAACGATCCAAGTTATTAAGAGTTGAAAAATCTGAGGAAGTAATATTTGGTGGGAACAAAAATTTAGCACCTGCAAAGTATGCAGAAGTTTCTCTTCATCTTCTTATCAATTCTGGTTTTGCCTTTGATATCTATATTATTACAAGAAGAATTGAAAGAGATGGAGATAGTGCATATTTTTTAAATGATAAAAATATCAGATTAAAGGATTTGCAAATTTTTCTATCCTCTTGTGGGGTAGGAAAGCACAATCTAACCTTTATAGGGCAGGGAGAATTAGAATCTCTTATATTAGACAATGATAGATTAAAAGAATATCTGGAAGATATAGCAGGTATCTCTGGATATCAGGAAAAAGTAAAAGAAACACAACTGAAATTAGATATTATAGAAGCCAAAGGAAAAGAGATTGAAGAGAAAAGGAGAATGCTTTGGGAAAACTTGGAGGAATTGAGAAAAGAGGCAAAACTTGCAGAGTACTATACAGAATTAACAAAAGAACTGGAAAAAGTTAGGGAATCACTGAATTACTATCAATGGCAGAAATTATACAAAAATATAGAAGAAATAAATGAAAACCTGAGAATTTTTAAAGATGAGTTTTCAGGTATTGAGATAGAGTTGGAAAATATGAGAAAAGAGGAAGAGGAGATTAATAGTAAAATAAAGGACTTGAATAGAGAATTAGAGAATATTAAAAGTATACTTGTAGAAAACCAGATAAAGAGAGAAAAGCTTTTGCAAAGAATCTCAGACTTTGATGATAGAAAAAAGAAATTAGAGAAGGAAATTTTAGAAAGTAATAAGGAATTAGAAATCAATAAAGAAGAATTGAAAAATGTAGAGCAAAATTTGATAGAAGAAGAGGAAGAAAACTATTTAGAGCTGGGAAGAAAGCTAAGAGATATTGAGACTAACTTGAAGGAGAAGGAGATCATTAAGGCAAGATATGAAGAAAAATTGAAGAATTTTCATGAGGTTTCCAATGTATCTGAAGAGTTTGCAAAATGGTTTATCCAAAGGCTAAAGCAAAAGAGAGAGAAATTAGAAGAATACAAAAATTATATTAGTAAGGAGCTAAGAGAAAAGGAATCTCTAATAAGAGCTAAGGAAAGATATTTAGATGAGAAGGTTTTTGAACTTCAAAGAGAAAGGCGTCTTTTGAGGGATTTAGAAGATATCCAGAGAGACAGTTTACCTAAAGGGGTAAGAGAGATTTTAGCTTTAAAAGATAATAATGTTTTAGGAATAGTATTAGACATTTTACAGATTGATAAAGATTATTTGACCCCTATCTTTAATATCCTTGGGAATACACTCTTTGATATCATTGTAACCGATGAATATACTGCGGAAAGATTGATTAGATATTTAAGGGATAATAATTTGGGATGGGCAACTTTTAGACCATTAAGCTTTTATAAAGATTTTAAGGAAAGAATAATTGAGATAAAAGATGGAATAAGAGCTTTAAATGTGGTTAATTATGATGAAAGATTTAAGGAATTAGTTTATAGTTTATTGGGAAATGTTTTAATTTTTAAAGATTTCGAGACTGCACTAAGTAAAAGAGAGCTTTTAAAGGAAGGTTGGAGATTAGTTACATTAAAGGGAGAAGTTTTTTTAGGGAGTGGTACCATTAGCGGTGGTGTTAGAAATAATATTCAAACAACCCTTAATATAAATATTAATATGCATGAGAGAGAAGAAAATATAAAAGAGTTAAGTCAGGCTATATCTATATTAGAAAGTGACATAAAAACCTTAAGAGTTGAAAAAACTATTCTCGAGAACAAGAGGGAAAAATTAGACAATCTGCTCAAGAAAATTGATTCAAAACTGGAATTTTATGGTAATGTAGGGTTATTTGAAGAATACAGAAGGATTTTAGAAGAATTTTCTTATTTACGGAATGAATGGGAAAGCATAAAGGACAAGTATGAGAAATTAAGAGAAAATTTCATTTATAATAGAAATAGAAGAGAATTTTTGGGAACTCTTGTGAAAGATCTACAAAATAAGATTGAGGAAATGAAAAAAGAGAAAGATTTCATAGACAAAGAATATGTAAATATGACAAGAAATTTGGAAGATATAAATAAAGAAATAGATGATGGTTTATTAAAAGAAGAAAATTTGAGATCAGAAATAAATTCTTTAACAGAAAGGTTAGTGCATCTAAAAGAAGTAAAGGAGAAGCTAATAAATAGGAGACAACAAATTAGAGAAGAAATTATAAGAAGTGAAACAAATCTACAACAGATCGTAAAGAGAAAGGAAGAAATCGAAAAGGATTTTGAAAACAAAATCCCAAACTTAAAGATTGATTTGCCAGAGTCTAAACTAAGAGCGAGAGAAAAAGAGATATTAAAAACATTGGAAAATTTAGGACCTATAAACTTTTTAGCAAAAGAAAAACTCACTACTGAGGAAGAAAAATATAGAGAGCTTACTGAACAATGGGAAGATGTTTATGAGTCTATTTCATCATTAAGAAGTATCATTAAGAGTACTTTGAGGGAAGCAGAAACAAGGTTTTTAAATGCCTACTCTGTTCTCAAAGATTTAGCTAATAATAATTGGAAAATGTTTTTCCCTCATGGGGATCTACAAATTTTATTAGAAAAAGAACAAGATCCTCTTAATTCAAATATCTATATTAAATTAACTTCTAATAAGAAGAACTATAAGAGTTTATTAATGCTTTCAGGAGGAGAAAAAAGCATTACAGCCCTTTCTTTATTATTGGCAGGCTTAGAGATAGCACCTGTTAATTTTTGTTTTTGGGATGAGATAGATTCCGCTTTAGATAATCATAACGCCCATGTATTAGGTAAAAAAATAAAAGAAATGAGTAAAAGTATACAATTTATATTGATAAGCCATAATCCAACTTTGATGGAATACGCAGAGACTCTGTATGGTGTTACTATTGATGAGAGGGGTTCTACCCAAGTTTTGACATGGAGATTAGAAGGGGAGGTTGTAAATAATTGAGCTTTTGGAAAAATTTACCTAAATTACAGAATTTTGCGAAGAAGGTTCAGGAATTATTTAGAATTTCAAAGTTAGATGATGATTTTTATGATGAATTAGAAGCAGAACTAATTCAAGGTGATATGGGAATTGAATTAACCTCAGAGATTATGAAGCTTATTAGGGAGAAAAGATTTTCTAATCCAATTGAGGTGAGGGATTTTTTAAAAAATTATTTGTTAAGCCTCTTTTCAAATTTAGATAACAAACTTAACTTGGATCCAAACATAATTAATGTGATAGTATTTTTAGGAGTTAATGGTACTGGTAAGACAAGTACGATAGGTAAATTAGCCTACTTCCTAAAAAGTTTGGGCTATTCGCCTGTTATATCTGCAGGGGATACTTTTAGAGCTGCTGCAATTGATCAGGTGAAAATATGGGGTGAAAGGGCTAATGTAGATGTAGTTGCTCAAAAAGAGGGGGCTGATCCAGCCTCAGTTGTGTATACAACATTAGATTTTGCAAAAGCTCGTGGGAAAAATGTTGTTTTGGTAGATACTGCAGGTAGGATGCATACAAAGAGTAATCTAATAGAGGAATTAAAAAAGATTGAGAGAATAATAGAAAAGAATTTAGGTTATAAAGCAAAAGAAAATTTGGTAGTAGTTGATGCAACCTTAGGACAAAATGTCATTAGACAAGTAGAAATTTTTCATTCTGCTATTAATTTGACAGGAATAATACTTACAAAATTAGACGGCTCTGCAAAGGGAGGAATTATTTTTAACTTAGTTAAGAAGTTTTCATTGCCTGTTAAGTTTGTAACAGTAGGAGAAGGGTTAGAAGATTTAAAACCATTTGATCCTGAAGAATTTATTAATAATTTTCTTTTAGGAGAATAACCATGATTAGAAAAGCAAAAATTAAAGATGTTCCAGAGATTCAAAAATTGATAAATGAGTTTGCTGAGAAAGGGCTGCTGTTGCCACGTTCTCTAAGTGATTTGTATGAAAATATCAGAGATTTTTATGTTGTTGATATAGATGGTATAATTGTAGGATGTTGTGCTTTACATGTTATTTGGGAAGATTTAGGAGAAGTTAGATCATTGATTGTAAGAGAGGAATTTAGAGGAAATAGATTTGGAGAAAGACTTGTGAAAACGTGCTTAAAAGAGGCGGAATTTTTAGGTCTTAGAAGAGTTTTATCTCTTACCTATATTCCTGAGTATTTTGAAAAATTGGGATTTGAAAGGATAGATAAAAAAAGCCTACCTTATAAAGTTTGGACGGATTGTGTAAAATGTCCAAAGTTTCCAGATTGTGGGGAAATTGCACTACTTTATTATCTATGAAAAGAATACTTCTCCTTGTAATATTGTTTTCATTAGATAGATTGGTTAAGGAGGTGATGGAGAGGGTATTAATATATCACAAACCATATCATATAAATAGTTTTATCTCTATTAGATTGACCCATAATTATGGTGCAGCTTTAGGTTTTGAGCTTCCAAGATGGATTTTAATAGCTTTAAGCATTATAGCTATAATTGCTATTATTTTATATATCATAAAGGAGAGGGTTTTTTCTGTTAGTATTTCCTTTTTATTGGCAGGAATTTTAGGGAATCTTTGTGATAGAATACTTTATGGATATGTGATTGATTTTATTTCTATTGGTAATTTCCCTATTTTTAACTTAGCAGATTCTTATATTTCGATTGGTTTTCTTATGATTGTTTTGAGTATCTTAAAAAAATAAGGAGGTATAAGACATGTATCCCAAATTGCTTACTATTCCACAATTTTACATTCTTAAGTACAAGATTGGACCTATCACTATTTATTCCTGGGGAACTTTTGTGGCTTTAGGTTTTTTAGTAGGTATAATCCTTGCTATGAGGTGGGCAAAAAAGGAAAATATTGATCCAGATCACGTGCTAAATATTTCTGTTTGGAGCATTATTAGCTCTATTATCGGAGCAAGAATTACGTATGTGCTAAAATATTGGAATAGTTATAAGTCAAACCCAATTACTATTCTACATCTTTGGGATGGTGGACTAATCTTTTTTGGTGGATTTTTTGTCGCTTTAGTTGTTGTTTTACTGTATCTTTGGAAATATAAGATTGATTATTGGAAATTTTTAGATATTACAGCTCCTGCTTTAGCAATTGGTTCTGCAATAGGTAGAATTGGATGCTTCTTAAATGGGTGTTGCTATGGATATGAAACACCCCTTCTTTGGGGAGTAAAATTCCCTAATCTTTTTGGCTATAGACATCCTACTGAACTATACTATACTGCTCTATTCCTGATAGTATTCTTTTATCTCTTATACGTGAAGAAGCATAAAACTTTTGATGGGGAAGTCGCTACAAAATTCTTTATCTACTATCCGTTAGCTTACTTTACAGTGGAAGTATTTAGAGATAATCCAAAATTTCTTTGGCAGTTTACAGGGTCTCAAGTAGTATCCTTATTGATTATTGCTTTTGGGGTTTATGCTTATAATAGAAGATTAAGAAATTTACCACTTCTTCCTTGGACGTCAAAAACAAAGACTGCATCTTCAAAGAAGCATAAATAAGAGAGGGAGGGAAAAACCTCCCTCTCTTTTTTTAAGCTTGGTTCATTTTTTCTATTAATTCTTTCATCATTTCTTCAGTAAGCATTCCTCCGCTAAAGGATATTAAGCTTCTAAGAGGCATATATCTCATCATTTGAGTAAACATTTCGTATATATCTTTATCAGTAGATGCTAAATTGGGGTTATTCTTTATAAATCCTTCAGCTATAGGTTTAAATATTTCTCTTGCTATTGGATCATTCATAACATCCTCTACAGTAGAATTGAGGTGGAACTTCTTTCTTTTTCTTATAGCTGGCTTTACGTATACTACTTCTTTTAGTAGGATGTCTTTTGAAGATTTACCTATTAATATTTCAAATTCACCTTCCTCTACGTACCAATCTCTTAATTCTACATCATAGTATGCAAAAGCCCTCTTATCTAAAACAAAAGTTACTTCTTTTTCTTCTCCAGGATTAAGCTCTATCTTCTCAAAACCTTTAAGTTCCTTTTCGGGTCTAATTACACTGCTTTTTATATCTCTGACGTATAATTGTACTATCTCTTTACCTTTCATATTCCCAACATTTTTAACCTTTACTCTGACTGTTAGTGTATCTTTATCTGTTAATTCTTTCTTATCCACTTGTAAATCTCTATACTCAAAATCCGTATAGCTTAAGCCAAAACCAAAGGAGAAAAGGACATCCATTTCTTTCTTATCATAATACCTATATCCTACAAATATACCTTCTCTATACTCTGCAGTATCGCCTTCTCCAGGATAGAATAAATATGATGGATTATCACTTAGCTTTTTGGGGAAAGTCTCAGGAAGTTTCCCTGAAGGGCTTACAACTCCAAACAAAACGTCTGCAACTGCGCCACCCCAAGCCTGTCCACCTCTATATGTCTCTAACAAACCTTTAACTTTATCTATCCATGGCATTTCTATGGGTGCCCCATTCGATAAAACTACCACCAAATTACTATTTACCTTTGAAACTTCTTCAATCAATTTATTATGGCTTTCTGGCACTCTCATATGAGCTCTATCAAAGCCTTCTGATTCATATCTTTCAGGTAGTCCTGCAAATACTACTACTACGTTAGCCTTTTTTGCAATTTCCTTTGCTTCAGAAATTAGATTATCATCAACTTCGTCAGTTTCTACTTTGTAGCCATCTGCATATAGAATTTGTGCTCTTCCTTCCACAATCTTTACAATTTCATCATAGGCATTGTCTATCATTGTAGGATTTACATGGGCGCTTCCTCCACCTTGAATTTGGGGGTTTTTAGCAAATGCTCCTATAATGGCTATTGTTCCTTCTTTTTTAAGAGGAAGAATCTTATCTTCATTCTTTAATAAGACAAAACATTCTCTTGCTACTTCTCTTGCTATCTTATGATGTTCTTCTTTACTATATGTGGCATTTTCCCTCTTGTTTTCTATTGCCTTAAATACAATTTTCAATATTCTTTCTACTGCCTTATCTAAAACTTCCTCAGATATTTTTCCGCTCTTAACTGCGTCTATGATTTTTCTATCTCCAATTCCTCCATCATAGGGCATTTGTAAATCTAAACCTGCAAAAAGTCCCTTATCTCTCTCATTAACAGCTCCCCAGTCTGAAACTACAAAACCTTCAAATCCCCATTCTTCTTTTAATACATCATTAAGAAGATACTTATTTTCTGAACAGTATTCTCCATTTACTTTATTGTAAGCACACATTACGGTCCATGGTTTTCCTTCTTTAACAGCTATTTCGAAACTTGCAAGATAAATTTCTCTAAGGGTTCTTTCATCTATGACAGCATTGACTGTTAATCTCCTGTGTTCTTGGTTATTGGCACAGAAATGTTTTAGAGAAGTTCCCACACCTTCACTTTGTACTCCTTTAATAAAGGATGCTGCTAAATTTGAGGCAAGGAAGGGATCCTCTGAATAATATTCAAAGTTTCTTCCACAAAGAGGAGTTCTTTTTATATTTACTCCAGGACCAAGAAGTATGTTTACTCCTTCTGCTTGGCATTCTTCTCCTATTGCTTTTCCAACTTTTTCAACCAATTTTTTGTCCCATGATGCAGCCATAGTTGCTGCAGTAGGAAAACATGTTGCAGGCACACTTTTGCCAAAAACTTTGTCTTCTTTTCTTAATCCATGTGGACCATCTGACATCCTGATAGAGGGTATTCCAAGTCTTTCAATGGGTTTGGTTTGCCAAAAATTTAATCCAGAGCATAGTGAGGCTTTCTCCTCAAGAGTCATTTGAGATATAAGCTTTTTAATATCTCTTTCCATAAATTTACCTCCTTGATGAATCTTTTTTGTTAGTATACCATACCAATAATACTTTGTTGCAATAAGAAAAATTTTTTGGAGGAGTTTTATGAAAAAGTATATAATTTTCTTCTTAATAATTTTGCTTTCCTTTTTATATGGGCAGGATAGCTTAGATATAAAGGTTGAGAAACTCTTAAATGCTATGAGTTTAGATGAGAAAATAGGACAAATGACTCAGGTTGATAGGTTTCAGGGTAATAATCTATCTGATGAGGATAGTGTTCTTTCTTGTCCCAAGCATTTTTTAGGAGACGGCGGGACCAAGTTTAGTACTGGAATAAATGGATTATTGGATCAAGGGGATACAAGAATTTCTGAAAAGGAATTAAGAGAAATTCATTTAAAACCATATATAGGTGTTATTAATGTAGGAGCAAGATCTATCATGGTATCTTTCTCCAGCTGGAATGGGATTAAAATGCATGCAAATAAATATTTACTTATTGATGTATTAAAAAAGAATTAAATTTTAAGGGATTTTTAGTTTCTGACTGGGGAGCAATAAATCAATTATACTGATCTGTAATCATTTTTAATCACCCCCAATCATAAGCACAATTCTTCCTTTCTTGCTTATCTTTAACCTCAATCTTAATATCTCAATTATTCTTAAGGCAAAATTTATGAAGCTTATTATTCCTCTCTTTAATTCCTCTTTTAATAACTTTATTCTATGCTCTCCCTTCTCTATTTTTGATGTTAAGTAAATAACTAACAATGCTCCCATAAATAC
>NIRF01000015.1 GCA_002878375.1 Dictyoglomus sp. NZ13-RE01 | reverse complement strand
TATTTATGGGAGCATTGTTAGTTATTTACTTAACATCAAAAATAGAGAAGGGAGAGCATAGAATAAAGTTATTAAAAGAGGAATTAAAGAGAGGAATAATAAGCTTCATAAATTTTGCCTTAAGAATAATTGAGATATTAAGATTGAGGTTAAAGATAAGCAAGAAAGGAAGAATTGTGCTTATGATTGGGGGTGATTAAAAATGATTACAGATCAGTCATAATTGGGTAAATGGGCAAATAGGTATGGACATAGGTACCAGTATAGTAATAATAATAGTAATGAGGTAGAAGAAAAAGTAAATATATACCCTTTCTGATATTTAAGAATACTTAAATCATTTCCTAAGAAAACGCCCATTTATTTGATTTAAATGGCTTATTTTTTATAATTATAAAAGGCAATAAGCAAACATTTACCTATTGACAATTAAATTTTTAAGTATTAAAATCCTACAAAATACTTTTATGCAGCGAGGCATAAAATCCCAAAAAATTTTCTGAGGAGGTGTCTTTCTATGTCTTTTTCCAGACCTAATTTTTCTGAAGCTACCAATACAAGACTCCGTTTAAGGGACTACTCTCCTTTTAGTGGTATGTGTGTAACTTGTGAGGAGGGATGTCCTGGATTCTGTGAAATAGGTAAATCCGCTATTAGAGGAAGGGAATATATTTATCCCAAGCCATATGGAAAAATAACATCAGGCTCTCAAAAGGACTATCCAATAGACTTTTCCCATCTAAATATTAATGGAACTTGTGTAGGTGCCCTTGGTGTTGAACCCGACCCCGATAAAGCAACTTTCCCAGCTGTTGATATTGAAACAAGAATAGGAGATATTAAACTTAGAGCCCCATGGTTCACCACAGGTTTAGGTTCAACTTTCATCGCAAGAGATAACTGGGAAGGAGTTGCAATCGGTTCTGCAATCTTTGGTACTATGGTTGGAATAGGAGAAAATGTTTGTGGAGTTGATCCTGATGCAGAATTTAAAAATGGAAGAGTTGTAAAATCTCCAGAAATGGAAAGAAGAGTAAGATTATTTAAAGAATGGCAAAGAGATGGATACGGTGGAATAATTGTTCAAGAGAATGTAGAAGATAATAGATTAGGAGTTTTAGAATATGTTATTGAAAAATTAGGAATTCAATTTGTCGAGATTAAGTGGGGACAAGGAGCAAAGGATATAGGTGGTGAGATTAAGCTAAGTAGTTTAGAAAGAGCAAAACAATTAAAAGATAGGGGTTATATTGTCTTTCCTGATCCAGATGATCCCGTAATTCAGGATTTAGCCAAAAAGGGAGGAATCAAAGAATTTGAAAGACATTCACGCCTTGGTATGGCATCCTTAGAAGGCTTTCTCAAGAGAGTAGAAGAATTAAGAAAAGCTGGAGCAAAATATATATCTTTAAAAACCGGTGCCTACAGACCTAAGGATTTAGCTTTAGCTTTAAAGGCAGCTTCTGAGGGTAAGATAGATTTATTGATCGTAGATGGAGCTGGTGGTGGTACTGGCATGAGCCCATGGAGAATGATGAATGAATGGGGAATTCCAACAGTATACTTAGAATCTTTAACATATAAATATGCAAAAATGCTTGCAGAAAAAGGAAAGCATGTTCCAGCAATAGCAATTGCAGGTGGATTTACAATGGAAGATCATATTTTTAAGGGACTTGCTTTAGGTGCACCCTATGTAAAATTAGTGGCAATGGGAAGAGCCACTTTAACAGCAGCAATGGTTGGTAAAACTATAGGTGAGATGGTAAAATCTGGTAAAGTTCCAGCAGAATATAAAGAATATGGTGATGAAATTGAGGAAATATTTACTGCTGTTGCAGAAATGAAGAAGATTTATGGGGAAGACTGGAAAAAGATTCCTCCATCCGCTTTAGGAGTGTATGGGTACTTTGATAGACTTGCAGTAGGATTAAAACAATTTATGGCAGGAGCAAGAAAGTTTAAATTAGAATATATATCAAGAGATGATCTTGTAGCATTAACAGAAGAAGCAGCACGAGTAACTGGAATTCCTTACGTTATGGACTTAGACCATGAAGAAAGCATGAAAATACTATTTGGATAATTTTAAAAAAGGGAGGAGTATGAAAAACTCCTCCCTTTTATTTTATAACACACCTGTTGATACCTTAGGACAGTAAGGATCTTTACTCAAGAGACTTTTAGTTAAGATATAAGATCTTGCAAAACATCCACCTTTACAGAATTCTTCTATTTTACATCCTTTACAGTCGTCTTTTATCTTTGTAACCTCTTTATATAAAGGATGCTCTATCACTTCTTCTATTGCCTCTTTAAGGGATTTAGTTCTAATCTCAGATAAAGGCAAATCAATAACATCGCATAGTAATACATCACCATTTGGTGATATATCAAGAACTTCTGTTATAGGACAACTATCGATTTCGAGATATGGGGAATTAAATAGAAGTCTTAAAAACGGTGCACACCATATCTCTACAGTATATTTATTAATCTCTGCACAATCTTTAACTTCCCTTATAGCAGATATTAATTCATCTTTTTCTATGTAAATTTCATTTTTTTTAGCTTCTCCAGAAGGAATAACAGGAATCATACATAACTTAGCATTATATTTCTTTGCAAATGAAACCATATCTTTTGCATACTTGTAATTTAGTTTTGATATAGAGAATATAATTGAATATTTAAGATTTTTTTCTTTTAATAATTTCAAGTTGTTAGATAACTTATCAAAAGTATTTGCTCCTCTAACCTTTTCGTATATCTCTTTGAAAGGACCATCAACGGAAACATATACATAAACATTATTTTCTTTTAAAAAATCAATTATTTCCTCATTAAGTAATATTCCATTTGTGTTTATTGATACGTTTAAGCCCAGGTTTTTAGATTTTCTAATATAATCAAAAATTTCTGGGATTAATAAAGGTTCCCCACCTGTAAAATCTATATCTGTAAAACCTAAAGAACTAATTTCTTCAATTAACTTTAATCCTCTCTCCTTAGTTATTTCTCTTCTCCAACCGCGAGAATGTACATAACAGTGACTACAATTAAGATTGCATCTATCATCTAATATCCAAATTAGGTATTTGAATATATCACCTCCCAAATATATTATAGCACAACCATTATATTTCCTTTACCCCATCTGATGTCTCTAATACATACACATCTGGATAAAATCCAAATCTTTCTTTATAGCTTTCTTTTATTTTGTTAGTCCAATCATCTAATATGTTACTGTGAACAAGATTGATAGTCGATCCTCCAAAACCTCCTCCTGTCATTCTTGATGCAAAAGCATTATATTCTAAAGCCTTTTCCACAAGAAAATCTAACTCATCACAGGTAACCTCATATAGGTATCTAAGACTGTTATGAGATTCTAACATCAAGTCTTTTAAAGCTTCCCATCTATCTTCCTTAAGAGCTTTAACAAATTCCAATACCCTTCTGTTTTCATTATAAACATGTTCTACTCTCTTTCTTAATACGGTCGGTAAAACCTCCATGGCTTTTTTAAATCCATCCTCATCTAAATCCCTTAGAGATGTTATAGGAAGATATTTCTTTAATATTTCAACTGCCTCCTCCCCTTCTCTTCTTCTTGTAGAATAACCCTCTCCAGCAATTGAATGTTTAACTTTTGTATCTATAACTACAAGTTCTAAATTCTTTCTATTTATATCAAAGGGAATATACTGATACTCTAAGGAACGAGTATCTATTAAAAGGGCATGCTTTTCCTTCCCAAAGGCAGAAATAAATTGATCCATAATCCCACATCTTGCTCCAACAAACTCATTTTCAGCCCTCTGTGATAACTTCACTATATCTAATAGATCTATTGAAAAATTGAAATATTTACAAACTCCATAAGCTACAGATACCTCATAGGCAGCAGAGCTGGAAAGCCCAGCTCCCATAGGAATATCACTATCTACGTAACCATCAAATCCAGGAATCTCTTTTACCTTCTCTTTTATTTCTTTTAATACTCCTCTAATATAATTACTCCAAGGATATTCGTAACTATATTCAATATTATCAAGATCAATTTCACATACCTCAGAAAAGTTATTTGAATATACCCTTACTTTCTTTGTATTATTCTCTCTTATATAAAATTTAAAATGTCTATTGATTGCACATGGCAAAACAAAGCCAAAATGATAATCAGTATGCTCTCCAATTAGATTTATTCTACCAGGAGCCTGAAAACCTCTAACCTTATCAAGATTTCCAAAAAAATCTTTCAAACTCATAATGAGAGCCTCCTTATACTATCCCTCAATAGTCTTGCTGAATCCTCAGGAGATAAAGGATTAACAAAGGTTCCAGTTCCAGACTCTATACTGGCAAGATACTTAATTTTATCCCTGTCTCTATGAAGAGAATAAAATTCAATGTGAAAATGATAAAAAGGATAATCACCTTTAGATGGTTTTTGATGAAGGAGCATCATATAGGAAAAGTTGTAGCCATAGACGTTGTCATACCCTTTAGTTATTTTTTGAATTATTTCCGCCAGGTACATCTTTTCTGCATAAGTCATCTCCACAAGAGATCCTAAGTGTCTTTTAGGATAGATATGAAGCTCAAAAGGGAATTTACCATAGTAAGGCATAAAAGCTACAAAATATTTATTCTCATAAACAACTCTAATTTCTTCCTTTACTTCTCTTTCTAAGACAGAACAAAAAAGACACTTATTGTAATTATTCCAAAATTCTTTTGCAGAATTTATCTCTTTCTCAATGATTGGTGGTATAAAAGGCATAGCATATATCTGACCATGAGGATGATGTAAAGAGACTCCAACAATTTCCCCTCTATTTTCAAAAATTTGTACATACTCTACAAAAGGTAAAGAACTAAGATCTTTATATCTATCTTCCCAAACCAAAACCAATTTTTCTATTTGCTCCAAAGGCATCCTTGAGAGTGCTGAATCATGATCCATAGTATAGAGAACCACCTCACAAACCCCTTGTCCTCCCCTTCTTTTATATATTTCATCTTCAAAAGGAGTTACATCATTGACCTCTTTTGTTAAAGAAGGGTACCTATTTTCAAACACTGCCACATCAAAAGGTTTTGGTACTTCAGCACCACCATAGCAAAGAGGACAAGCATTTTTTGCTGGAAGAACCGGTCTTTCTTGTACTTTACCAGCAACTATAACCCATTCCTTTAAAAATGGATGCCATCTTAACTCACTGCTCATCTTCTATTTCCCCCTCCAATTCAAAATCATAATAATACATTAATCTCCCATCTTCCTTTACCTCTATTCTTTTTTTCATTTTCCATTTTCTCATTTTTTCAATAGTCCTCCCTCTCAATTAGATATTGAGCTTTATTTTTAATTAATTCAATAGCTTCAAACAAATCATCTAAAGAATCTATTTGTATTTTATCATTCCAACTTTCCATTATCTTAATTATCAAAGGAACAATTCTATAGAATTTTATTCTACCCTCCAAAAAGGCATTAACAAGTATTTCATCAGAAACTGCCAATATTACTGGATAAATATCTCCTTTTTCTACAAAATCATATACATATCTTATTATAGGAAACTTATCATAATCCACTGATCTAAATTCTAAGTTTAAGTTTGAAAAATCTAATTCCTGCCATACATAGCTACTTCTTTTTGGATAAAAAAGAGCATACTGAATAGCAAAACGCATATCTGTTGGAGATAAATGAGCCATAAAACTACCATCAGAAAACCTTATAATACCATGTACAATACTTTGCGGATGAATTATCACATCAATTCTATTATATGGAAAATCAAATAAATAATGAGCTTCAATAATTTCTAACGCTTTGTTAACCAAATTTGCGGAATCTATGGTGGTTTTTTTACCCATGTTCCAACGAGGATGTTTTAAAACCTCTTCAATCCCCGCATTCATTATGTAATTTAGATCTTTATTATAAAAGGGACCCCCTGATGCTGTAAGAATTATTCTTTCAATATCTCCCCTTCCTTGTAATAGTTGAAAAATAGCACTATGCTCACTATCCACAGGAATTATCTCCGCCTTAGAGTTTGTAAGCCAGTTTTTTATAAATTTACCCGCAGTGACTATAACCTCCTTAGTTGCCATTGCAACTTTTCTTCCCAATTGAATTGCAACTTTTGTAGGATAGATAGCACTTATTCCAGATATTGCCATTACTATTAGATCCGCAGGTACACTTGCTAAAGTCTCAAGTCCCTCTTTCCCTGTGTAAATCTGAGGATTATAAGATAGTAGAGGAAAATCTTCTTTTTGGCTATATATAGCTAAATATTTTGGCTTGAATTCTTCTGCTAACCTACTAAGTAATTTTACATTCTCTCTTACCGCTAATCCTACTATTTCAAACTCATCTGGATTTTCTCTTATAACTTCTAAGGTTTGTAATCCTATAGAGCCTGTGGCTCCAAATATTATTACCCTCTTCATATTAAATAATTCTTAGAAGATTCAAGAAATAATAAACTGTTGGTCCTGCAAAAATTAAACTATCAAATCTATCTAAAATTCCTCCATGTCCAGGAAGCAAAGAAGATGAGTCTTTTACACCTATTTCTCTCTTAAGCATTGACTCTACTAAATCACCTAATTGTCCCATAATTCCAACAGCCAAACCTGTAATAAAGGTTGGGAATGGATGCCATGAATACAAATGGGAAAACAATAAAGAAGCAAGAGCGGAGAAAATTATACCACCAATAGTTCCCTCAATAGTTTTTTTTGGACTAATAGAAGGAGCTAATGGATGTCTTCCTAAAGCTTTACCTGTAAAATAGGCAAAGGAGTCAGATACCCAGATTAATATAAAGGTAAAATAACAAATTTTATCTCCATGAGGAATATTTCTAAGAATCAGAAAATAACTCAAAAGAAAAGGAATATAAAAAAACCCTAAAAATGTTAGAGCTATATCGTCTATTCTCCTCTTTTTTTGAAAAAGCTCATAAATAAGCAAAACTACTATCAAAACAGGTAAGGCAATAGTTATTGCTCTTCTTGATCCAAGATAGATAAAAGCCAAATAGATTAATCCAAAAATAATTCCTTCTAATTTAAGGGGATTATAATTGTATTTTTCTAACAAAGAGTAAAATTCCCAAAGCCCAAATCCAGATATAACAAAAATCAATATAAAAAAAATTTGGTCACCTAAATAAATACTCCACAATATTAGCGGAACTCCCCAAAGTCCAGTAATAATTCTTTGTAGCACTATAAACCCCCAAAACGTCTTTTTCTATTCATATATTCATAACAAGCCTGTCTTAAATCTTCTTCATTAAAATCAGGCCAATATTTACTTGTAAACCAAAGCTCTGTATATGCAATTTGCCATAAAAGGAAATTACTGATTCTATATTCCCCACTGGTTCTAATTAGTAAATCAGGATCAGGAATATCCTTAGTTGATAAATATTCTTTAAAAATTTCTTCTGACAAATCTTCTTTTCTTATAGAGCCATTGGAATAATCTTCTAATATTTTACTGCATGCATTAACAATATCCCATCTTCCACCGTAATTTAGAGCAATTGTGACTACTCCATTTTTCCCTTCCTTAGTCTCAGATACTACTTTATTTATTCTATTTTGCAAATATTCTGGTAATTCATGAATTTTACCTATAACCCTCAATTGAATATCATTATTTATAAGCTTATCTCTAAATTTATCAATACTCTCATTTAGGAGTTGCATTAATCCTTCTACTTCATCCCTTGGTCTCTTCCAATTTTCAGTAGAGAAAGCGAAAAAGGTAAGATAATATATTCCCCATGAAAAGGCAGTTTCACAGATTTTATCAACCACCAATGCTCCTTCCCTATGTCCCATGATTCTTGGAAGTCCCCTTTTTTGGGCCCACCTCCCATTTCCATCCATAATAAACGCTATATGTTTTGGTAATTTTTCTTTTGGAATATCTAACTTCATCTTCTTTCCTGATAGTTTTCATAACTTAGGGTAAAGTAATAATATCCATTTTCTTCCTTTTCCATAATTACCCTTAAATCTCCAAAGGCTTCTTGCATTTGAAAGGGATAGTCTATATCAAATTTGATTTTCTCTGGGGGTATTACTTTTAAAACATCTTTTAATTTCCAACCCAAAAAACTTCCCATTTATTACACTTCCATAATTTCCTTTTCTTTCATTGATAAGAGTTTATCAATCTCTTCAATATATTTATCAGTTAGCTTTTGCAAATCCTCCTGTAATCTGTGAAATTCATCTTCAGAAATCTTTCCTTCTTGTTTTTCTTTTTTGAATATCTCTAAATAGTCCCTGCGAATATTTCTAATAGCTACTCTTCCATTTTCAGCTTCTTTATGGGCTACTTTCACCAGCTCTTTTCTTCTTTCCTCTGACAATGGAGGGAAAACCACTCTTATAGTCTGTCCATCACTTTGTGGATTTAAACCAAGATTTGACTTTAAAATAGCTTTTTCAATTTCAGAGATTACATTTTTATCCCAGGGTTGAATAATTACTGTTCTTCCCTCGCCCAATTTGAGACTGGCAACTTGATTTATCGGCATCATATTGCCATAATAACTCACCTTTATTTCGTCAAACAAGCCAATAGATGGTTTACCTGTTCTTATGCCTTGTAGTTCCTTCTTAACAGCCTCAATTGTTTTTTTCATCTTTTCTTCAATTTCTTTGAAATTTTCCCTGCCCATTTTTCTCCCTCCTCTACCCTTTTAAGGTCCTATATAAGTACCAATCTTCTCCCCCTGAATAATTTTTTTAAGATTTCCTTTCTCTGACATAGAAAAAACTATTATTGGTATTTTATTCTCCATAGATAAAGAAACTGCTGTAGCATCTAAAGCCTCTAATCTCAAACTTAAAAAATCCAAAGCGTTTATTGTATCAAACTTTTTTGCATTAGGATCTTTAAAAGGATCTGCAGTGTAAACTCCATCAACTTTTGTTTCCTTCAATATAACCTCCGCCTTAATTTCAGAAGCTCGTAAAACAGCAGCAGTATCTGTTGTAAAAAAGGGATTACCTGTTCCAGCAGCAAATATTACTACTCTTCCTTTTTCTAAATGTCTAATAGCTCTTCTCCTTATAAAAGGTTCTGCCACTTGTCTCATCTCAATAGCAGTTTGAACCCTTGTATTAACTCCTAATTTCTCTAAGGCATCCTGAAGCGCTAATGCATTTATCACTGTTGCTAACATACCCATGTAATCCGCTGTAACTCTATCTATTCCTAAACTTTTTGCCTCTCTACCTCTAAAAATATTCCCCCCTCCCACTACTACTCCTATTTCTACTCCTAAATCATGTACTTCTTTAATATCTTCCGCTATTTGTGAAATCTTATTTGCATCTAATCCAAATCCTTGAGGACCACTAAAAATCTCACCAGATAGTTTTAAAAGAATCCTCTTAAATTTAATGGAAGACATAAACTACTCTTCCTCTCCAACTACATATCGAGTAAATCTTCTAACTACAATATTCTCTCCAAGCTTTGCAACCGCTTCGGTTATTAAATCCTTTACCTTTATTTCTGGATTCCTTACAAAGGGCTGTTCTAACAAACAAACCTCTTCATAAAATTTCTCTAATTTTCCCTCAATGATTTTATCAATTACATGGGCAGGTTTTCCTTCTTTTTCCAATTGAGTCCTATAAATACTTATCTCTCTATCTATTACCTCCTTTGGTACATCTTCTTTACTTACATATAGA
Source organism: Dictyoglomus sp. NZ13-RE01 (assembly GCA_002878375.1). Classification (NCBI taxonomy): domain Bacteria; kingdom Pseudomonadati; phylum Dictyoglomota; class Dictyoglomia; order Dictyoglomales; family Dictyoglomaceae; genus Dictyoglomus; species Dictyoglomus sp. NZ13-RE01. Next base: position 25,266 of record NIRF01000015.1, on the reverse strand, counting down.
GGATTCATCCCTGCAATCTGTAAACATAATTCTTTTGCAAGATTTTTAAACTCATCAGTCCTTGCTACAAAGTCTGTCTCACAATTTAGTTCTAATAAAACTCCAAGTTTAGCACCAGTATGAATATAAGCCTCAATTACTCCCTCTTTAGCTACTCTTGTTGCCTTCTTTGCTGCTTTAACTATTCCCTTTTCTCTTAATATAAGTATTGCTTTTTCCATGTCTCCATTGGCTTCTTCTAATGCCCTCTTGGCATCCATTACTCCTGCACCAGTCTTTTCCCTTAACTCCTTAATCATTTCCAAAGAAACTTCCATGACTCTACCAACCTCCTTATTGACTAACTTCAGCTTCTTTCTCTTGAAGCTCTATTTCTTTTGCTCTCAATTCTCTACCCTCTATAATGGCATCTGCCATCTTTGATACTATCAACTTAACAGCCCTTATAGCATCATCATTACCAGGAATTGGATAATCAATAAGCTCAGGGTCACAATTTGTATCTACTATTGCTACTATTGGTATATTGAGTCTTCTTGCCTCTTTAACCGCAATCTCTTCTCTCTTAGGATCTACAATAAAAACAACATCAGGAACTCTTTCCATGCCCCTTAAACCATCAAAAATCTTCACTAACTTCTGTAATTCCCTCTCCAATTTTAATGCTTCTTTCTTAGGAAGTCTTTCCCATCTTCCATCCTGCTTCATCTGCTCTAATTGAATCATGTAGTCAATACGAGACTTAATTGTAGTAAAATTAGTTAGCATACCACCTAACCATCTCTGATTCACATAATAAGCAGAACATCTTTTTGCTTCTTCTTCAATAGTTTGTTGGGCTTGTTTTTTAGTGCCAACAAATAAGAATGTTTTACCTTCCTTAGCCTGTTCCTTGAGGAATTCATACGCCTCCTCAAGTTTAACTAAGGTTTTTTGGAGATCAATAATGTGGATACCATTACGCTCTGAAAAAATGTACTCCTTCATTTTGGGACACCATCTTTTTGTTTGGTGTCCAAAATGTACACCAGCTTCTAATAATTGTTTCATTAATACGTGTGCCATTTACACCTCCATAATTCTTTGGTTTTTTTCCACCCCTCTCTTCATCTTCCCTTGGAACTTTGCCACCAAAGCACCCCCAAGGGAATCGGAGAGGGTGTGTTTTAATTCGCAAAAAGTATATCACGAACAATATTTAATTACAAGGGTTTTTATGATATAATATCAAAAATTCAATTAAAAGATTTACAAAAATTGAAGATAGAAAATTCTTCATATTTTTTGGTCTTAATATGGGAAAAGGATAGGAATAGTAATATTCCTGAAAATGTTCCAATACTTGCTATTGGGAATTCCAGAGAAATTCTTCTTTTGTGTCAGAAAATCTTATTTCCTAAGTCAAGCTTAATTGAGTTTTTCCAGTATTACAAAAGTATGGGAGAAAAAGTAGGATATCACTTAGATAATTCTGATATAACAAATTTTTTGAAGTTATTAGAAAAGCTAAAGATTATAGAAATCTTTGAATTGCCTAAAGAAATTTTCAAGGATTGAGAAAGAATATGCATATTGAGGAAAAATTAAAAATATTAACAAAAGATGCACAATTTGATCTTTGTGGGTCTTATTTATGTGATCCATCAGCCATAAGAAGAAAAAGTACTATTAATGGCTGGATATACCCCACAACTCTTCCAGATGGAAGAACAGTAAGATTACTTAAAACTCTTTTATCTAACGATTGTATTCATAACTGCTACTATTGTGCAAATAGAAGAGAACGCTCTTTTGAAAGAATCAGTTTTAGTGTAGATGAATTAGTAAAACTATTTTTAGAAATGAAAAGAAGGAACTTAGTAGATGGGCTATTTTTAAGTTCTGCAGTTACTAAATCACCAAAAAGAACAATGGAAGATATGCTTAAGGTAGCAGAGATACTAAGAGAAAAATATAAATTTACTGGCTATATACATCTAAAAATACTTCCAGAATCAGACGAGGATTATATAATTAGGGCTTTAGAACTTTCAGATAGAGTCTCAATTAATATCGAAGCTCCTGATGCAAAGTATTTAGAAAAAATTGCCCCAGAGAAAAATTTTAGTCATTTAGTGAAAAAGATTGGCTTGATTAATAAGCTTTTTTCAAAAGGTTTAAAACCTAAATATGGATTTACTACCCAATTAGTGGTAGGAGCAAGTAATGAAAAAGATTACGAAATATTAAGTATAGTTAATAACCTTTATAAGGATTATAATCTAAACAGAGCATATTATAGTGCTTTTCAACCTATTTCCAATACTCCCTTAGAAGACTTACCACCAACCCCTACATGGAGAGAACATAGACTTTACCAGGCAGATTTTCTATTAAGAAAGTACCATTTCAGTTTGGAAGATATAATATTTGATGAAAAGGGAAATCTTTATTTAGATAAGGACCCAAAATTAATTTGGGCTTTAAATCATCCTGAATTTTTCCCTATTGATATTAATAAAGCAAGTTACGAAGATCTTTTAAGAGTGCCAGGAATAGGACCTATAAGGGCAAGAAGGATAGTAAATCAAAGAAAAACATCGTTAATAAAAGATATTAAAGATTTAGAAAAATTAGACATACCTATAGATAAAATCTCTCCCTTCATATTGATAAATGGTAAAAAGCCTAAAGAACTAAGCCAACTAAGTTTTAGTTTTTAAATATTCTTCTATTTTCTTTCCTAATTCTTCTTGCTTTTTCCAATTACCAAAAACAAGTCCCTTAGGTATCAGCTTATTTAATGTTTTTAAAAGCTCATTATTTATTTTGCCTGCCGGCATCTTTTCAAAAAATGTTTGAGGAAGTGGCATAAAAGTGTGAGCATGAACTTTAGCTCCCATTTTAGTAAGATCTAAAATAAACTTGATGGTAAGTTTTATATCCTCTTCCTCTTCATATGGAAGTCCAAAAATAATGTCTACATTAGCCTTTAAATTATTCTTAATTATAATTTCCACTGCATTATAAACATCATCAACAGTATGTCCCCTATTAATAAGTTTTAGAATTCTTGGGCTTCCAGATTGTGCACCAATCACTAAATTATCATTATCAGTATACTCTTTAATTAATCTGATTGTATCATCATTAACATGTTCTGGTCTTACTTCTGAAGGAAACGTCCCAAAATATATTTTTCCACTTTTACCAATAATTCTTCTAATATTTTCAAGTAACCTCTCTATTTCTTTTAGGTTAATATTTTTACCATCTTTTGAACCATAAGAAAAGGCATTTGGTGTTATAAACCTAATATCCTTTAAATTTCTTTTATTCATAATCTCCACTAATTCACATATTTTTTCAACACTTCTATGCCTCACCTTCACTCCAAAAATATTAGGGGTCTGACAATAGAAACACATAAATGGACAACCTCTTGTTATCTCTATAGGTCCAAACTTACCAAATTTTAGAGAAAAGGGATTAAACTTATCTAAATCTACAAATTTGTTTTCAGACTTTAATATTAAATCTCCAATATCTTTGCCCGCTAAAATATCTCCAACCAGTTTTAAAATTAGCTCTTCGCCTTCTCCAATAGCTACATAATCACAACCCATCTTCAATACACCATAAGGATCACCTGTAGGATGGGGACCACCGGCAACAATATAAGTATTTTCAGTTTTTATTTCTCTTATCTTCCCAATTATTTCTCTGAATTCCCACAATTGTGTTGTAAAAAAAGACAGGAGTATGATAACCCTCTCATATTTTCCTTTGATATCATTAATCTTAGAGAAAAACTCATCTTTCTTATAACATAAGAATATTTCTAATTCATCAAAAAAAGTCAAGTTCTCTAATGCTCCCAATAAAGCATTGTAACTATATCTATTCTCTTTTGTATAATATATAACTATTGCAATTTTCTTCCTCATAATTATAATATAACCTAAATTATGTGGCTTGCATATGGAATACCATAGCAAGACCACATAAATAAACTCAAAATTAAAAAAAATACAGCATCTCCTTTTAGGAGAGCTGGAAAGGAGGTTTTAAAATGTTAAATTTAAAAGATCCTAAAGTTTTAACTCTTGCTGGTGCTATCTCTGGAATTACTCTTCTTCTCGGATTCACCCAATGGGGATTTGTTCCTCTTCCAACTCCTGCTGGAGCTGCCACTATTATGCACCTTCCTACTATTATTGGTGGAATTGTGCTTGGTCCTTTATTTGGAGGATTAGTTGGTCTAATATTCGGTTTAATAACTGTTTTGTACTTTAGTCATATTGCTCCCTTTTGGGTGTTAATTCCTGCTCGTCCCTTTATTGGTATTGTATCTGGTTTGGTTTATTTAGGACTTTATGACATCTTAGGCAAAAGTGAAAAAAGGAAAGTTTATAGCTCTTTTGTTTTATCTCTAATAATTTTTCTATTTCTATTTTGGTTAGGCAATAAGTACCTTAGCCAATTTATATACATATGGCTTATTGTAGACTATTTAATATCAGTCTTATGCTTTCAAGTCCTTAAAGATAAAAATCCAGAAATAGTTTCTATATCTATTGCTTCCTTTTTAGGAAGTTGGACAAATACAGTAGGCACCTTAGGACTTGCAGTTTTGTTTGGAGTTTTTAATTTTGAAACTGCTCTTTCTGTTGCAATTCTTCATGGAGTTCCCGAATCAATTTTGGCAGTTATTGTATGTACCCCCACAAGTATAGCCATTAGGAGATTCCTAAGAAGGGAGGTTTAATTTTGATTCTTACCATAGATATTGGAAATTCAAACATAGATATCGCCTTCTTTAAAGATGGAGAAATCTCAAAGCATTTTGAGTTTGCTACTATAAAAGAATCCACAAACTATGAATATGCTCTAAAATTAGAATGGACTTTAAAAAAATGTGATATAGAGTTATCAGAGATTGAAGGGGTTGCAATTGCTTCCGTTGTTCCTTCTCTTACTCCTGTTTTTGAGGAGGCGATTAATTTTCTATTTAATTTTAAACCATTCATTGTGGAGCCTGGCATAAAAACAGGAATTTACATTGACACAGAGAACCCTAAAGAAGTAGGTGCAGATTTAATATGCAATGTCGTTGCCATTGATGAGGAATATGGAAGCTGTGGAATTGCAGTAGACTTTGGAACTGCAACTACTTTTTCCGTAATTAACAACAAAAAATTTTTAGGAGTAGCTATTGCTCCAGGAGTTGGTACATCCGCCTATGCCCTTTTTGAAAAGACTGCAAAATTGCCTCAAGTTGAGATATCAAGTCCTACATCTTCTTTTGGTAAAAATACGATCTCCGCAATGCAGGCTGGAATTGTATTTGGTTTTGCTGGACTTGTAGATGGAATTCTAAAAAGACAAATTAAAGAACTAAAAACTACCCCAAGAATTATAGCCACTGGTGGATGGGCAAAAAGAATAGTTCCATACACTAAATATATAAAAGAGATAGATCCTTATTTAACCCTAAAAGGATTGTATCATCTATTTAAAAGAAATATGTGACGAAGATCACTTAATTTACTTAAAAAACTGTTATAATATAACCAGAATTAAAATAAATTTAAAGAGGTGAGTTAAAAATGAAACGCTTCTTCTTGTTAATTTTCCTTCTTCTCTTCCTATTCAGCATTTCTTTTGCAGAAACCCAAGATAAAAGATACGCAGTTATAACAATGATAAAAGGAAATGTATATGTGAAAAGAGCAGGAAGTGAGGTTTTCCAAAAAGCTAAACTAAACATGCCATTATATCCTGGTGACAGAATATGGGTTCAAGAAAATTCTTCTGCAACGATAACTTTCTCTGATAAATCAACATTAAAACTAACAGCAAACACACAACTTGATATTATTCAATTAGATAAAACAGATGAAAAAGAAACATCAATCTTCAAGCTCTGGATAGGAAAAGTTTGGGCAACAGTAGAAAAATTACTAAAATCAGGTGATAGAGTAGAGATTCAGACACCAACAGCAGTTGCAGGAGTTAGAGGAACAGAGTTTGTGATTGGAGTAAACGAGGATGGAAGTACTTTCCTAAACACATTTGCAGGAGTTGTATATTTAGCTGTTGGTGGAATAGAGAAATTTATAAACGAAGGCTTTAAGGTAGATATTAAACCAGATGGTACATTAGGAGAAATCCAACCCTTTAATGTGCAAGAATATAGAAAAGATATAGAAAAAGAGATTGAGGGAGTAAAAGGATACATTGAGGAAAGGACTAAAGCAGAAGAAATTCCACCTGAGAAAATGAAGGAGATACAACCTGAAGTTAAAAGCAATATTGTTAAGTATGAAGGTGGTTATGGAACTGAATTCAGGGATAATGAACTATTTATGAAATTTGCATTTACACCCGAGATAAATCTTCAAGTTATAAAATTAGGGTTAGAAGTCGCTCTATTAACAAATGGAAAGGGAGTTACCCTTTGCGACTTAGGTTTTAGATATGGAGAATTGAATCTTCCCTCTTTTGGACTTAGATATGGAACAATAGATAATTTCAATTTAGGTTATGGCTTAATTGCAAATAGATACTCTACAAACGAATTACATGCTTTTCTGATACGTATAGGACAACAGCAAAAATTTGGAGCTAATCTACTTCTTCCCTCCCCCTACAGATTAAGACTAACTTATGATCTCTCAAAAGGGCTTGAGTATGAATACTCTGAAAATCCATTAAGTACCTACGGATTAAGGCTCTTTTATAGACCATTAAGTAAATTTGAAGTAGGAATAAATGCAATGGGTGACTTTGATGCTACATATACAAAACAGCAATTAATAGTTGGTGCAGATGCCGGATATTTCCTATCAAAAGATATTGTTTTATATGCATCTCTTGCCCAAAGAATTATTCATAATGGAGAAAACCTTACAAATACTGATGTAGCATCAGAAAACGGAATAATTTTAGGATTACAAGCCCGATTCTTAGGATTTATTAATGGAGAAGTACAGTTAAGAAGTATATCCGATAATTTTACTTTTGGATACTTTGATGCCTTCTATGAAAAAAATAAGCAAACAAATAATTTACCTTCTATTACACCTGCATCTACAAGAATAAATGGAATCTTAGCAGGCGTAAACTCTAAAATAATGAATATTGCAGAATTAATAATTTTGTATGAATCATTACAAGATAGACTTCCATCTCTTCATGGCGAGCTTGCTGTAAGACTAAGTCCTCGAATAAATGGCGTCTTAGTTTATGAGCAAAAAGATATACCTATTGGACCCTTTAGTTTTATAACAGAAAATACAAAACTTTTTGGTCAAGTCCAATATCCCATTGCTTCAAACATTGACGTAATTATCAAAATCCTAAGAACCTTTGATAAAGATGGTAACCCAATAGACTACTACTCCGTAGATACTAAGTTATACTTTTAAAATATAGTGAAGCTTTTTACTAATGCTTTACAAAAAGGAACTTTAGTAGAGGTAAGGGTAAAGGTTATAATAGTAATTGTAACCTTTATCCTTACCCTTCTCCTCATGCAAATTCCTTGGTTTAGGACTTTAGAATTAAAAACTATTGATTGGAGATTTGAAATACGCGGAGAGCTTCCAGTTAATGAACCTATAGTTATCATTGCAATTGATGATAACTCCATTGAGGAATTTGGAAATTGGCCTTGGTCAAGAAGATACCATATTCAACTAATTAAAAAATTAAGGGATTATAAAGCAAAAGTTATTGCTTTTGATGTGTATTTTGATACCGAAGAAGATAAGAGAATAGACTCAGATTTTTCTAAAATATTAGGGGAAGATACTATTTTAGCAAGCTTTTATGTAAGTTTTAATGATCCAAGATTTGGCACAATTAAAAGACTTATTGAACCCTTAAGTATATTTTCATCGAAAACAAAGGTTGGCTTAGTTAACCCTATCTATGATGAAGACGGCTTTATAAGAAGATTTGGACTAACATCTAAAATATTTGATAAAGAATATGTTTCTTTTCCTACTTTGATAGTTTCTACCTATCTTTCATTAAATCCTTTAGAATACATAAAAACTGCCAAAATACCAAAAGATTCAAGTAATTTGGTCTATATAAACTATAAAGGTGGATTATATAAATTTCCAACTTTTTCCTACTCTGACGTATTAAAAGAGAATATACCCAAGGAAATATTCAAAGATAAAATTGTATTAATTGGAGCAACTACAGAGGCACTTCATGATACCCATTTCACTCCCTTTTATCACTATATAAGAAAGGGCTCTACTTTGAGACTAAGTAAAATGCCAGGAGTAGAAATCCATGCAAATAGTATTGCTACTTTACTGAACAAAAAATTTCTATGTCCTTTAAACGAGGGAATACCTTTATACTTAATCACATTGATTTTCATAGCAATTCCAATTATTCCCTTTAAAAAAGTCTTTTCAGGATACATTAATCTAATTCTAATACTTGCATTAATAATTGTTTATATTATTCTTTGCAATCAAGCTTTTATTAATTGGGGATGGATTTTACCTATAATAGCTCCAATATTTTCCATAATCTTTTCCTACATATTTTCACTTGTATATAATTTTCTAAAAGAACAAAGAGAAAAAAGAGAACTAAAGAGTGTTTTTCAAAGATTTGTACCATCATCGGTCGTTGATATAATCCTTTCAAATCCTGGACAAGAGCTATTGCAAACAAAAAGGCAATGGATAAGTGTTATGTTTGCAGATATTAGAAACTTTACCTACTATTCAGATATCCTCACACCGGAAGAGATTACAAAGATACTGAATGAATATTTTACAGTAGCAACGGAGATCATATTTAAATATGAAGGAACAGTTGATAAGTTCTTAGGAGATGCCATAATGGCTCTATTTGGAGCTCCAATCTTCTACTCAAATGCTCCCATTAGAGCTATTAATACAGCCATCGAAATACAGGAAGCATTAAATAAATTAAGAGAGGGATGGAAAGAAAAAGGATATCCTCCATTTGAGGTTGGAATGGGTATAACAACAGGTGAAGCAGTTGCAGGAACAATCGGATCTACCCAAAGAATGGAGTATACTGCTATCGGAGCTGTGGTTAATCTTGCAGAAAGGTTGGAAAGTATTGCAAAAGGGGGAGAAATTTTAGTATGCGAAGAAACTTTTAATTTTGCAAAGGATTATTTCAATTTCGAGGATTTAGGCTTTATAAAAGTAAAAGGGAAAGAAGAACCTGTTCATGTCTATAAAGTAATAGGAAAGAAGGAATAAAATGGAAAGATTAAAAAGATTGTTAGATTTACTCTTGGGAAAAAATTTAATAGATTCTTATGGATTATCTGTAAAAAACCATAAAGATGAGATTTTAAACTCATTTGGAACAGAATCGGGTGATAAATTGGAGTTAAATTTAGAAAAAACAAAAATAACTATTCACTTAAATTTAAAGGACCAAATATTATTTGATGTAATTGGTCTTTTCTTAAGAGAAATAACTCTTTTAGAAAATAATGTTCATAGTTTAGAAGAAAAGATAAATGAACTTAAGATTCTTCAGGAAATAAGTAATAAATTAAATTCTACCTTACAACTTCATCAGCTTCTTAGCCTAATTATGCAACTTTCAAAAGAGACTCTTAATGCTGAAGCAAGCTCATTAATGCTTCTCGATAAAGATTCAAATTCTTTAATATTTGAGGTTGCTTTAGGAGAAAAAGGAGATATTATTAAGCAGTATAAAATACCTTTAGGGGAAGGTATTGCAGGCTGGGTAGCATTAACAGGAGAACCAATCATTGTGAATGATGTTAGAAAAGATCCCAGATTTGCCCATAGATATGATTCCTTAACCTCCTTTCAAACAAGATCAATATTGTGCGTTCCATTAAAGACAAAGGAGGAAATAATTGGGGTTATAGAGGTGTTAAATAAAATAGGTATGGAGGGATTTGATGAGGAAGATCTTAATTTACTTTATTCTATAGCCAATCAAGCAGCAATCGCCATTGAAAATGCAAAACTTTATAAAGATTTGAAAGAACTATTTTTTGATGTTGTTGAAACCTTGGCCTCTGCAATAGATGCAAAGGACCCTTACACTCATGGACATTCCAGGAGGGTTTCTCAATATTCAGAGCTAATAGCAAAGGAAATGGGTCTTAATAGTAATTTAGTGGAAAAGATTAAACTTTCTGCATTGTTACATGATATAGGCAAAATTGGTATAAGTGAGAATATACTCTTAAAAAAGTCCGAACTATCTCAATCAGAAAGAGAAGAAATTAAAAAACATCCCAGCTTAGGAAAGAAAATATTAGAACCCTTATCCTCATTAGAGGACATTTTACCGGGGATAGAAGAACACCACGAAAGGTATGATGGAAAGGGATATCCAAAGGGCTTAAAAGGTGAAGAAATTTCAATTTTAGGTCGTATAATAGCGATTGCAGATGCTTTAGATGCCATGACTTCTGACAGACCTTATAGAAAAGCCTTATCTATGGAAGATGCTATTCAAGAAATTGAAAATCAAAAAGGAAAACAATTTGATCCTGAAATAGTTCCTTATCTAATATCCTTATGGAAGAAGGGATTGTTATGTTCTGGTTCCTAAGACTTTTACTTGCTCACCTCTTAGCAGATTTTCCCCTTCAAACAAACACAATTTTTAGATTGAAAAAAAGATCTTTTTGGGGAGTCTTTTTACATGTAAGTATATTCTTTATTCTTTCCATAATCTTTTCTGTTCCCTACTTGAAATATATATATTCTTGGATATATCTACTACTTCTTTCAATTTTTCACATATACATTGACTGGACCAGAGTAAAAGTATCTAATAAATTTAAAGAACAAGATAACTTGCTATACTTTTTATTTGATCAATTAGAACACTTACTTTCTCTTATGGCTATCTTCTTATTGCCAGGGAGCAAAGAAGTAATTTATTGGGAAAATCCTTATTTAGGCAAATATTGGAAAAACTTTTATAACAGCAATTATCTAATACTAATTTCTATAGGTTTTATAATCGTAGTATTTGCAGGAACTATTATTAATTATTATGTGAGGAAACACTTTAACTCATCAGAAAGTTTTACAAATAATGGTATTCCAATAAAAGAAAAATATTTGGAAGCTTTATTTAAAGGTGTAATCTTTATACTATTTTGGCTAAACATAAACATCTCAATACCAATTTTTGTATTCTTCATTAAAATTTTGTGTGATTTGTATTACCTTAAGCTTACTAAAAAAATCTTTCTCATAAATAATACAATAGATATATTTCTTTTGATGACCGTATTAATTTTTTTAAAGACTATTCTCTAATAGATTTAGAAGTTCAGTTAGGTTATTAAAAACAAGATCTGGCTTAATCTTGCTCTTCACCAAATCTTCATTTGTAGAAACTCCAGTCAATACCAAAAAAGAAATAGACTTAATCCTTTTAGCCAAAAGAACATCAGTATCAATTCTATCTCCAACTATTGCCACCTCAGAAGGCAAAAGATCAAGCATTGACAAAGCTATTTTACCTATATAAGATGATGGCTTACCAATTACAATAGGTCTTCTCTGAGAAGCAGAACTTACTGCAGATACTATAGATCCTGCACCAGGCTCTATAGAATTTTCTTGAGGAAAAGTTTTATCAGGATTTGTAGCTATAAATCTTGCCCCTTTTCTTATTAAATAATTTGCTTTTTTTAATTTCTCAAAAGTAAAATTTCTATCTAACCCTACAACCACTGCATCCACATCATTATCATCAATCTCCCATCCCACACTTAAAATAGCCTCTTTCAACGCATTTTCGCCTATAACATAAGCTTTTCCCTTTTGTTTCCAATTTTTCAAGTAGAGAGCAGTTGCAACTCCAGAAGTTAAAATCTCTTTTTCTTCTGCAAATATATCCATATTCCTCAGTTTTTTAACATACTCTGATGGGAGTTGGGTTGAATTATTAGTTAAAAATAACACTTTATAAGACCTTTTATGAAGAAAATCAATAAATTCTTTAGAAGACGGTAAAGGCTGATTTCCTCTATAAATACAGCCATCCAAATCTATTAAAAAGCCCTTTATACTTTTAATGTCTAACACTTATTTCACCCCATTCGTATTTTTTAATCTCCCCCTCTTCCTCCACAATTAAAGCACCCTCTCTCGAAACTTTAAGTATTTTTACAAATTTAGAGTCTGCTTCTTGCCTTATCAAAGCAATTTTCCCAACATAAGGAAATTTTTCTAAATAGTATTGATAAATTAAATCCCAATTATATGGATAATTTTCATAATTTAAGAGCATCTTTTCCCATATTGCTTTTAATATTAAAAACTTATCTTTTTCAATGAGATAAGGAAGTAGTGATGTAGCATTTAAATTTCTATCCTTAAAAAAATCCAAAGGAACAAATAAATTAATTCCAACCCCACATATAACATATTCAAGCTTATCTCCATTCCAAGAACTTTCTAAGAGAATACCTCCAACCTTTTTACCATCTAATTCAATATCATTTGGCCACTTAACATTGATTCTTTTAGTTAAAAATAATTCCAAACCCTGAATAACACTAACACAAAAAACAATGGGAAGAAACTTTATCTCTTCCTTTCTCAGTTTCGGATAAAATATTACTGAAAACCAAAGTCCCCCCTCTGGTGATTCCCAATAATTTCCCTTCCTTCCCCTTCCCTTTCTCTGAACATCCGCCAATACTATGGTTCCTTCCTCTTCCCCTTTCTTTGCCAATTCATGGGCTATATCCATTGTAGAATCAAGCTCTTTATAAGAATAAATCCTCATAACACCTTTAAATACAACGATATGATTTCCAAAACTACATCTTTTGGAGATAAATATGAGGTATCAATAATAAATGCATCATCTGGAATCTTTAAAGGAGCAACTGCTCTGGTACTATCTTTTAAATCCCTTTCTTTAATTGACTCTAATATTTTTTTGTAATCTTCATTAAGTTCTGTCGCTCTTCTTTTTGCCCTAACTTCTAAATTCGCAGTAAGATATATTTTAAGATTTGCATTAGGAAAAACATAAGTTCCACTATCTCTGCCCTCAATAACCAGTCCCTTATTTTCTTTATAAAATTCTCTCTGCATGTTAGTTAATATATCCCTTACATCTTTTATGGTACCAACAATAGATGCCCCTCTTCCAATCTCATCACTTCTTATAATCTTAGAGATATCCTTATCTTTATAGAAAACTTTAAATTCCTCTCCATCCCAAAAAAACTTAAAAGGACTCTTCCCCAAATAAGAAATCAAATCCTCATTACTATTAAGATTTTCTTTAATTTTCATATAGGCTACAGCTCTATACAAAGCACCACTATCTAAATAATCATAATCTAATGTTTTTGCTAAAAGTTTTGCAACAGTTGTTTTTCCAGATCCTGCAGGACCATCAATTGTTATAATCCCCTTAACCTTCTCAGAATAACTTCTAACATAGTCCACATCTTTTGCTATTTGCTCCTTAAGTTCATCCAAATTTTTAAACTTTCTCTCCTCTCTTATAAATTCTTGGAAAATAACCTCAATTTCTTTATCAACTAAATCATCCCCTTGATAATCTAAAATATGAGCCTCAATAATCCTACCCTTAGGATTATTGAAAGTAGGTTTATTCCCTATATATACGGCAGTTTTATAGAATTTTTCATTTACCATTACTTTTCCTCTATATATGCCATTAGAGGGGATAATCTTATTTGGAACCTCTATGTTTGCAGTAGGAAAGCCAATACTTCTTCCTATCTTGTCCCCTTCAATAACCTTGCTTCTTATAAAATAATAATAGCCAAGCTTCTCTTTTGCCTCATCAACTTTACCCTTTTCTAATAAACCTCTAATACTACTGCTTGATAAAGTATCATTATTCTTTAGAAGAGGAAATATCCTGACTTTAAACCCAAAAAGGTCTCCTAATTCTTTAAGAGTATTAACATCTCCTTGTTTATCTTTTCCAAATCTAAAATTCTCCCCAACACAAATACACTTTATATCAATATTATCCAATAATTCTCTGATAAACTCCTTGGGCTTTAGCTTTATAATATCCTGAGAAAACTTTAATATCATTAAATAATCAATTCCTAAAAAGGACAGAAATTTCTTTTTTTCCTCAAGAGTAAGCAGTGTACTTTGGGTCTTTTTAAGAAGTCTAAGAAATTCGTTATCAAAACTTATAACTGCACTATACAAATTATTTTCAAAAGAGTGTTTCCTTAGCTCTCTTAAGATATACTGATGTCCTTTATGAATTCCATCAAAAAATCCGATAGTAATTGTAAAGCCATTTCTATCATCTAAACTGTTGAGTTTTACCTTTTCTAAATATTTCTCAATCATAAGAACACCTTTTTAGGTTTTATCAATTTCCCATCATATTGGGCAATAGCTATTAATTCATCTTTTTGATTAACTAAAGCAATTGTTCCCTCAACAATAGAATTATCAAATGTTTTAATGGGATTTCCATTTTTTATTCTTGGCTCCAATTCATAAGGAATAACAAAGGTTGGCAAATTTAATAATTTTATTGCTGGTATTAGCCTATCTTTCCATTCTTTTCTCAGATTTTTAAAAAGAATAGCATCATTTATAGAAAAATTACCTATTTTAGTTCTTAAAAGAAAAGATGTCATGGCAAAGACATTTAGTCTACTTCCTAACTCCCCAACTAAACTTCTTATATAAGTTCCAGAAGAAACAGTAAATTCAACTAAAGCCTTTGGAAATTTTTCCTTTGTGAAATATAATAACTTACTTGAATAAACAGTAATCTTTTTAGGAGATAATTCAAATTTTTCTCCTTTTCTTGCCAATTCATATGCCCTTTTCCCTTTTACTTTAACAGCTGAGAATTCTGGTGGAACTTGCTCCATTTCTCCTTTTAAATATTCTAACTCTCTTTCTACATCATTTACATTTATATCTACAGGTTGATAATAAAAACTTTTTGAATCTCTATCAAAACTATCACTTTTTATTCCAAAAATTATCTCTGTAATATAAGTTTTATCTAATCTAATTATAAATTCTTCTAACCTAACTGCCTTATCCAAACCAATGATTACAAGACCACAAGCTCTTGGATCTAAAGTCCCCATATGCCCAACTTTATTGATTCCTGTAATTTCTTTAACTCTTTCAACAATATAGTAAGTAGATATTCCAGGTGGTTTATTTACTAATAAGAAATGATTCATTTCTCTTAATATATTCTTTTAACTCTTGTATAATCTCTTTAGAAACATCTTCTGGTTTTCCTAATTTTTCAAATCCTGCAGCCTCTTTATGCCCTCCCCCACCATGACTTTTAGCAATAGAACCTACATCTATACTCTGCGATTTTGACCTAAGACTAACTTTTGTAGTTTGAGATGAAATAGGATAAAATAAAACTGCTATTTTACTTTCTCTCAATGTTCTTATAACATCAATAATACCCTCAATATCTTCAATTTTTGCATTATTCTCAATCATATCTTCCTGGGAAATAAAACTATAAGCTATTCCGTCCTCGCTTCTTAACCTGACTAATGCTGTGCCAAGAAGTTTAAGAGAGGATAAACTTTTCTTTTCATAGACTTCTTTAGAAATATAGGAGATGTTTGCACCCTTTTCCATTAACTTTATAGCTGTTTTTAAAGAATTTATAGTTGTATTGCTAAATCTAAAACTTCCTGTATCTGTAATAAGACCTGTTAAAAAACATTCAGCGGTCTTTTCTGATATATTCTTGTCAAACTTTAAAATTAAATTTGTTAATATTTCAGTTACAGAAGAGGCGGAAGGGTCAACTAAGTTAATATTTCCAAAATAAGTATTGGTTGGATGATGATCAATATTAATTATTAAAGGAATTTTTTCTATAAAGCCATTATTCTCACCAATTCTTTCCACATCACCACAATCCAAAAAAACTGCAACATTATAACTTTTATTGCAATCAAAGGTGCTTAAATTCTCAACAGCCAAAAATTGATAAAAGTAAGGAATGCCCCCTGGAATATAAAGATCGACCTTTTTATTCCTTTCCAGTAAAAAATAATATAATCCTAAGATGGAGCCAACAGCATCTCCATCAGGATTTTTATGAGTAACTAACAAAAAATTGTCTTCACTATTCAAAACTTCCCAAATTCTCTTAACAGTTTTATTCTTCCTCATCCAGTCCTAATTCCTTCATTATTCTAAGTACTCTATCTCCTCTTTCTAAGGAGTCATCTAATTCAAATATTATTTCTGGTATAAATCTCAACCTAAGGTCTTTTCCAATTTCGCTCTTAATAAACCCCTTTGCACTCTCCAAACCTTTAAGAGTATTCTTCTTTACATCCTCATTGCCAAATACACTAACAAAAACATGAGCATACCTCAAATCCTTACTTAATTTGATCTCTGTAATAGACAAAAAGGAAGATATCCTTGGGTCTTTTACTCTTTTCAAAAGTATCTCGCTAATTTCAATCCTAAGTAGTTCACTTAGCCTTTCTTGTCTCTGTTTCAATGTAATCATCTCCTTCTTAATCAAAATATATCTATTTCATAGTCTACTATGTAGCTGTCTTTTTCTTTTTCCACTAAGCTTATAACTTCTGAAAATACTTTATATATATGGTTAGAATCTGTAGACACACAACTTATTCCCAAGACTAATTGATTCAAAATATCCTGTGACTCTATTTCAGCAATAGAAACATTAAACCTACTTCTAACTTTTTCAGTTATGCTCTGTTTTACTCTTCTTTTCTCTTTTAGAGAAAAACTTTCTGGAATTGACAATATTATTCTACAAACACCAACAACCATAAACTATTGATTCTGCAAAACGTAAACTTCTAATTGGTCTCCTGGCTTGATATCTCCGAAATTCTCCAATCCTACTCCACATTCAAAATTAGTCAAAACCTCAGTTACATCTTCTTTAAAGCGCTTCAAAGATGCAATTTTACCATCATAGATTATCACACCATCTCTTAACAAACGTACTCTGGCATTCCTCTGAATTTTACCCTCTCTAACAAATACACCAGCTACAGTACCAACTCTTGGAATATTGAATGTAGCTTTAACTTCAGCTCTTCCTATTATTACTTCCTTAACTTCGGGAGCCTTCAATCCTTTAATTATATTATTCAAGTCATCTATAATCTCATATATCACTCTATAAGTTTTTACTTGGACTTTTTCTCTGGAAAGAGCACTATTTGCTTTACTATCAGGTCTAACATTAAAACCTATAATCATAGCTTTTGATGCAGATGCAAGCATAACATCACTTTCAGTTATACTTCCTACTGCTGAATGAATAATTTTTAATGTAACGTCCTCACTATCCATCTTACTTATGGTTTGAAGAATAGCCTCCAATGAGCCTTGCGTATCTGCCTTTATAATAATTGGAAGAATTTTTTCTCCCTCTCCAACCAATTCAAAAGTTGATACCTCTTTTTGCTTTTTCCTTTCCTCCAAAATTTCATCTGCTTCCTTTTCACTTGAAACTACTTGGAAGATATCCCCTGCTTGTGGTAAGTCCTCAAAACCTGAAACCTCTACTGGCTGAGAAGGTCCTGCCTCCTTTAATGGATTGTTTTTATCATCAAACATACTCCTAACCTTACCCTTTACATCGCCTGCAACAAAATACTGCCCAATTTTCAAAGTACCTTCTTGTACTATAACTGTTGCAACTGGACCTCTCCCTTTATCTATTCTTGTTTCGATAATAACTCCTTTAGGAGTTGCTGATGGATCCGCTCTTAATTCTTGTATTTCTGCAACAAGGAGAATCATTTCTAATAAATCATCAATTCCCTGTCTTCTTTTTGCTGATATAGGCACCATTACAGTATCTCCGCCCCACTCTTCTGGAATTAACCCATACTCTGATAATTGCTGTTTAACTCTCTCAACATTGGCTTCTGGTTTGTCAATTTTATTTATAGCAACAATAATTGGTACATCAGCAGCTTTTGCATGATTTATAGCCTCTACAGTTTGAGGCATAACTCCATCATCCGCAGCAACAACTAAAACAGCAATATCAGTAACTTGAGCCCCTCGTGCTCTCAAAGCAGTGAATGCTTCGTGTCCAGGGGTATCTAAAAATACTATTTTTTTCCCTTTGTATTCTACCACCGATGCTCCAATATGCTGGGTAATTCCACCATACTCTCTCTCCGCCACATTTGTCTTTCTTATAGCATCTAAGAGTGTAGTTTTACCATGGTCCACATGTCCCATTACAACCACAACAGGTGGTCTTGGCTTTAATCTCTTTTCTTCTTCTGGAGTAAGTCCTTTCTTCTTTACTAATTCAATCTTTTTTACTTCTTCAACTTTATAACCAAATTTCTCACAAACTTTCTTAACCACATCAGGTTCCAATAATTGATTCACATTGGCCATTATTTTCATTTCCATAAGTTTTAAAATCAAATTCGTAGGAGAAATATTCATCAATTCTGCAAGTTCTCTTACTGTAATAGAACCATGAATTTTTATAACCTTCTCCTTTTTTGTATCCTCTTTCTTTTCTTCCTTCTGAACTGCCTTAACTTCAATTTCTTTTTCTACTTTCTCTTCTACAACAACCTGAGATGTGGGGGGAGAAGAATTTTTAGATTCCTTCTCCTTTAATAAGTCCTTTATAACTTCCTCAGTCTCAGCATCTATATTACTTAAAGGTGATTTAAAGGAAAACCCCAAATCAGTAAGCATCTTCATTAGTTCTTTACTTTCTATTCCTAACTCCTTACTTAGCTCATAAATTCTTTTTTTCATCTTTCTCCCCCCGTCTTAATATTTCTTTTTGTAGTTCTTTTTTTAAAATTTCAATATCTTCAGAACTTACAGTACATTTTAAAGCATAGGACAATTTACTCTTATTCAATGCCTTATTTAAACAATCCAAACTAACACATATATAAGCCCCTCTTCCAGAAGCCTTTCCCGTAGTATCAATAATTATCTTATCATCCTGCCTAACTATTCTTATCAATTCCCTTTTAGGCTTTTTTTCTCCACATCCTATACATGTTCTAATAGGTATATGACCTTTCTTACTCATTTTTAACAACTGCTTTATCCTCTACTTTACCTTCCTGTTTTGTATCCTCAGTTCTTATATCAATTTTCCAAGAAGTAAGACGAACAGCGAGCCTTACATTTTGACCATCCTTCCCTATTGCCAAAGACAATTGATCAGGTGGAACAATTACTACAGCCTTTCTCTCATCTTCGTGAAGTTCTACCCTTATTGGTTTTGCAGGTGCAAGACTTCTTGCAATATACTCCGCAGGATCACTACTCCATAAAATTAAATCAATTTTCTCTCCATTAAGTTCATTTATTACATTTTGTATTCTCTGCCCTCTAAATCCTATACAGGCACCTATAGGATCAACTTCAGGTAAGTTAGAGCGTACAGCAACTTTTGCTCTTACTCCAGGATCCCTTACTACATTCATTATCTCTACAATTCCATCCTTTATCTCTGGAACCTCAAGCTCCAACAATCTTTTCAAATAATTTGGATGGCTACGGGAAAGAATAATCAATGGCTCTTTTGTGGTCTTCTGTACTTCAAGAAGATATGCTCTTATTCTTCTCCCTATCAAATATTGTTCACCTGGTATTTGTTCCTTATAAGGAAGAATAGCTTCTATGTCGGGTAGCTTTACATAAACTGTTCCCCTCTCAATTCTTAAAATAGAACCTCCAATTATTTCTCCCTCTTTTGCTTTATACTTTTCATAAAGCACTCTTCTTTCTGCCTCTTTTAAGCTTTGAATTATAACCTGTTTTGCCACTTGAACAGCTATTCTTCCAAACTCTTGTGGTTCTACTTCTATCTCTATTTCATCACCCTGTTGGGAATTTTCGTTAATATTTTTGCTATCTGCAAGGGATATTTCTGCCATAGGATCTTTAACTTGATCTACAACTTTTTTAGTGACATAAATCTTTATTTCTTGGTTTTCAAGATCGATCTCTACTCTTGCTCCCTTACTAGTCCCATAGGTCTTCTTAAAAGCAGATAAAAGAGCTCTCCTAAGAGCCTCTAATATTGTCTCCCTATTAATCTTTTTCTCTTTAATAATTTGCTCTAAAACAACCCAGAAATCTTCACCTAATTTCATATTATTCCCTCCTCAGAATTCAACTATAATTTTTGCATGATGAATCTTCTGCAAAGGAATGTCTACAATTTTTCCCTTCACCTCAAAAATTACTATATCATTGTAAACATTTACTATTCTGCCCTCAAAAATTCTTTTTCCCTCGTATTCCTCATTCTCTCTTAAAATAACCTTTACTTTTTCCCCAACATTTCTTTTGAAATCGTTAATTTTAACTAAAGGTCTATCTAATCCAGGCGAAGAAACTTCTAAGATATAAGAATGAGGAATTGGATCATAATAATCCAATTCCTTACTAACCTTCTCACTTACGTAAGCACAATCCTCTACAGAAACTCCTCCCTCTTTAAAAATAAATATTCTTAATACCCATCCATATTTTTCTCTTTGATACTCAATATCTACCAGCTCTATTCCTTCTCTTTGAAGAATAGGCTCTACAATCGTCTTTATTTTATTAATAATCTCCATTTTAATTTGATCTTTCATTTTTAAAAAGAAAAAGTGGGGTTTTTCCCACTTTAAACTGTTCTACTATTTTTACATAATAACACTATTTATACTACATAAATCTGTTTTAAGTATACAAAAAAATATTAAAAATAGCAATAGAAATTTATAAAAAGTGTGACGTAGATCACTTGATTTAATTAATTTTACATTATAAAGTGATTTATGGAAGAGCTCCTCTTCCTAAAAACTAAAGTGGGGAGGTAAAAAATGAAAAAGATCCGATGGTTCCCAATAGTATTGATCCTACTTCTTTTAATGGGTGGATGTGTTCCAAAACCTCAAAACAATTCCCCAAATATCCCTCAAGATCCATTCCCACCAAATGAAGCCCCAGGAGTAACTATTAACCCTGTTTTAAGCTGGTCTTGCAGTGATCCTGATGGGGATGCATTAGTATACGATATATATTTCGGTACAAATTAAAACTCTTTGCCAAAAATTAAAGAAAATCATAATAATAATAGCTATCAAATTTTTGATCTAAACTACAATACTACTTATTATTGGAAAATCGTTGCAAAAGATGTAAAAGGAGGAGTAACAAATGGTCCTATTTGGAGTTTTACAACTAACCAATCCGGAGATATTGCAAAGGCAAAAGCTTTGATTTCTGATCTAAGAAATATTGTTTTAACTATTCATGATTATAAAGGAATAGGAGTTCCAGGAATTGTTGATACACCATTCCAGAGATTTTCAGAAGAGATAGAAGAAAAGATAGTGCCAGATCTCAGTGAGACCATGCAAAGAGTTGGATTTATAATCAACTGTATAAGCCAAACAACAGGATCAGGAACTTTCAATTTTACATATACTGAAATGAACTATAATTTAACAATTACTCAAGTTGAAAATCAATCATGCACCTTTGAGGGATATATTTCAAATGAAAAAATCGATGAAGGAAGCATCATAGTTCAATTCAATAACAATAATCAACTAACATCTGGAAATATAAATGCAACGATGAAAACCAAAGATGGAAATTTAGTAGTAGGCGGTAACTTTAACGCTACTTATTTTTCTGACTCTAACCCTCTTAAAACCCTTTCCATTAAAGGAAATATAACATCCTCCTACTTAAACATTGATTTTAACCAGACTGGACTATATGTTGAGTTTGGAGAATTTTATGATACACCAAAGGATAGATATCTTCCTTACTTAGTAAAACTCCAAATTGGGGGTAAAATTACAACAACTACTATCCAAGCAGAAGGTAATTTGATAGGAGATGGGAAACTTGTGAATTTACCAAACAATGCTACAAATAATCCTCCAACAAATATATCTTTTACAGGCACATTTAGAGAAATGAAAGATGGATCTCCAACTGGAGCATACTTTACAGGAACAATCTCAGCTCAAAACTTAAATCCAGATGATTATAATCCACATATACCAGATGGACCTGATAACTATTCTAAATGGCAAGCAAGCTTTAATGGACACATAGAGGCTCCAAAAAGGCCAAAGATTGATGCGAATTTAAGCATACTACACGATGAGTATCAACTATACAAGATTCAAGCGGGATATGAAAGAACAAATCCTGATGGTAGCAAGGTTTGGCTAAAAACTTATCAAGAAGCCCAAAGCTATTATAATGAAGGAATTGAGATAATGGAGGTATATATGAAAAACCAGGATAATTTGACATTATATTTCAAAGTAGATGGGAATGAAACAGGTGACAATACATTCACTGGGTGTATAAAGAATAATATAGGAGCAAATTTAGCGGATCTTTATCTACAATCAGGAATTCCCATGGTTAGATACAGTGACGGATATATTGAGTCCATATTCTAATAATAAAATAAAAAGATGGAGAGGCAAAAACTCTCCCTCTTTACCTATTAAATATTTTATATTTCTCTTAATTTTACCATTATTATTAATTCAATTTACATTAGGGTATAATCTACTTGATAATAACTTATCAGTTTATTTTAATGCATATAGTAATTTTTTAGACTTGGAAAACTCCTTCCCATATTCCCTAAATATTTTAGACACATCGATATTTAACAAAACTTTCTACTTTCTTTTTACCAATGGGAAGTTAGAGTTTCCAGCAAAGAATTGGAAACTTACAGGCTTTTACTACTCAGAATATACTTTTGAAATAAATGATTCTACTTTAAACCTTCTTAAAAAAATTATTAACAAAAATTCTATATCCGTAGGAGAAAGTTACAACATTTTAGCTAACTTAGAAGGATATTCTGTTTTTGGTGGAATGTTATCAAAGAAGATTAATTTAGAAAGACTTGATATACTCTTAAATTTCAAAGTTTTATATGGGATTGATTTACAAAAAGGAAAACTCAGTGGTATCTTTTCAAGATTAGATGAAGAAAGCTATCAATTTAATCTAAACTTAGAATATTCATACAACAAAAATTTATTATATAAAAGAAATGATCTTATACCAGGAAGAGGCTTTGGTTTAAGTTTTGATTTAGATATTTTTCTTAAATTAAATCCAAGGTTACTTATAACTATATCTCTAATAGACTTATATGGAATTATTTTTTGGAAAGATGTACCTTTCACAGAAGCTACTGCAAATTCAAATAGAGAATACTATGACGAATATGGTAATATTGTATTTCAACCTCTTATAAGTGGATATGAGGGATATAGAGATTTTAAGATGAGCATACCTCAGAAGGCAATTTTTTCACTAAGTTACTTAAACTATCCATTTCTTATAAATTTAAGCTTTAGAATTATAAAGTCCTTTTATTTATACGAGTTAGAAATAGTTTTTCTATTATCCAAAGATAATTTCCCTCTAATATTAAAACATCCAAATAATATATCCTGGAGGGATTATATTGACAGTATTAGATTTGTTATTTTTGGTGATCAAAATAATTCTCTCAATTTTCTTCTTAGCTTATCTCAAAAATTATAAACAATTATTTTTCATGTTATAATCTAATACTATGACGATGAACAAAATAGAACTTAGGAAACAATTAATAAAAAAAAGAGACTCCATAGAAAATAGGGAATTGAAATCTCATGAGATATTTAACAACCTTCAATCCCTAAATATATGGAAGACTGCAAAAATTATTCATACTTATGTATCATTCAAAAGTGAAGTAGACACTCGTTTTATCATATATCATGCTCTATTAGAAGGTAAAAAAGTTCTTTGTCCTATAGTAAAAGATGATCTTTTGTTGGTAGGTGAGATTAAAAGCTTTAATGATTTAAAAACAGGTAAATATGGGATAATGGAGCCTGAGGTTAGCATAGATATAAATTTGGAAGAAATTGATTTAATTATTGTACCTGGTATAGCCTTTGATCTTGAAGGTTATAGAATCGGTTATGGAAAAGGATATTACGATAGATTTTTAAATAATCTAAAAAAGCCAATAAAAGTAGGATTAACTTATGATGATCTAATTTTAGAGAAAATTCCCCATGATCTTCATGATATCAGAGTTGATTATGTGATTAGCGAAAAAAGAATTATCAAAACTAATTACTAATGCCTATACAAGAAAGACATAATAACGTTGCATTTCTAAAAATTATAAAAAAATCACCTTTAACTAAGCCAAGATATAAAAAAATAATTCCCAAAAAAATCAAAAAGTATTTTATTATTTTAACCATTTTTTCAAATCACTGACAAACTTTTTCTCGTCTATCATTCCTATATAAATTTCCCTAATTATTAGTTCTTTGTCTATTAGAAAAGATGTAGGAATAGCATAGATACTGTATTTATAGCCTGCCTCACCTTTTTTGTCAAAAAGAACCGTAAATTCAACAGGGTTCTCATTCAAAAAGGCTTTCACTTTATTAATATCATTATCTAAACTAACCGCAATAATTTTAAATCCAGATTTTTTATAGTTTTTGTAAATTTTAGAGAGTATTGGAATTTCCGCTCTACAAGGAGGGCACCAAGTAGCCCAAAAATTGAGTAAAATTACACTACCTTTATATTGCTTTAAAGAATGAGTTTTTCCATTTAAATCTGGAAGACTGAAGTTTATAGCTATTGTACCTATTTTTATTTCGTTGTTATCCGCATGTGCAAATTGAAAACATAAAAAGGGGCTAATGACAATATAATTAGTATGAATAATAATATTTTTTTCATAAACACCTCCATTTAAAACCTCCAGGCGAGGTAGGGGGTGATGGGTGAGGGGGGAAGGGGACCTCGCCTGGAAGTACTTATAAGTCCATTTTAAGAGGAGGTTCTCTGGCGATGACCTACTCTCCCACCCCGTTGCCAGGGCAGTACCATCGGCGCTGGAGGGCTTAGCTTCCGTGTTCGGAATGGGAACGGGCGTTTCCCCTCCGCTCTAATCACCAGTAACCTCCTCCCTCCTTTCCTCTATATCTCTAATTAGACCTACCATAATAACCAGCCAGGCACCAAAGCCTCGGCATATTAGTACCGGTCGGCTTAACGCATTGCTGCGCTTCCACCTCCGGCCTATCTACCTCCTCTTCTCGGAGGTGCCTTACCGGGTTTTCCCCGTGGGAGACCTTATCTCGGAGTGGGCTTCGCGCTTAGATGCTTTCAGCGCTTATCCCGTACGGACTTGGCTACCCAGCTCCTG
>NIRF01000014.1 GCA_002878375.1 Dictyoglomus sp. NZ13-RE01 | reverse complement strand
TTTCTCTATCGTGAGTAGCTCCCTGCTTACTACTTCCTCTTTCTTCGGTACATCTACTTTGCTTATTAGATCCTCTAATACCTTTAGGTCTTCTTCTTTTCCTGTCGCTACTAATAAACCTGTCTTCTCATCAAAGCTGAAGGTTATGCCTTTTACTATTTGTCCTCCTACCCTCTGCAAATCACTCAATGTTATGTACCTTAATGTGTAAAGCTTCGTCTTCGCTATTTCACCTGGCACCGCTACCTTCTCTTCTGTCTTCGGCTTTACATAGGTTACTTTGTCGCTCTCCTCTATGCTTATACCTCCTACATCGCTTAGTATCTTCATTACTTCTTTTAAGTCTACTTTGTTTAGGTATAGCTCTACTTGTCCGCTTACTCTCGGATCTATTACAAAGTTGATGCCTGTCTTCCTTCCTATCTCCCTTATGATGTCTTTTATGTCTACCCCTTTTAGCTCTCCGCTCACTAAGTATCTATCCCCTTCTTTCTCTATCGTGAGTAGCTCCCTGCTTACTACTTCCTCTTTCTTCGGTACATCTACTTTGCTTATTAGATCCTCTAATACCTTTAGGTCTTCTTCTTTTCCTGTCGCTACTAATAAACCTGTCTTCTCATCAAAGCTGAAGGTTATGCCTTTTACTATTTGTCCTCCTACCCTCTGCAGGTCACTCAATGTTATGTACCTTAATGTGTAAAGCTTCGTCTTCGCTACTTCTGTAGAAATTTGTATCTTTTCTTCAGGTTTTATATAATTTATATCTCCAACTTTCTCTATGGTAAAACCAGTAATTTTCCCAAGTAGTGATAAAAGCTCATCAATTGGAACTTGATTTACATAAAATTCTACCTCTCCTGAAACTTTTGGATCTATAACGAAATTTAAACCAGTTTTTGTGCTTAACTCTTTTAAAACATCTCTTATATCAACTTTTCTTAAATCTCCAGAGATGTATATCTTATTATTTATAACTTCCGCTTTCAATAATTCTATGGTAGAGGTTATAAGAGCTGAATCCTCTCTTTTTCTAGTTACAACAAGCTCTCCACCCTCTTTTATCTGATAGCTAAGTCCACTTCCACGAATAATCAAGTCTATTGCTCTATCTAAAGGAACTCTATTTAAAGTAACATAGACATTTCCAGTTACTTCTTTATCAATAAATATGCTTTTACCTGTCTTTCTTGCAATCTCCTGTAAAACATCCTTTATATCTTCACCTTTAAGATTCGTAGAGAGATAAACCTTACCATCAACCTTTTCTATAATAAACTTATCTGTTGGCAATGGTGCTTCAGTAATAATTTGAGGAGCTGGGACGTCTAAAGATTTAATAAAACTTTCTATTTTTGCAAGCTCAGAAGAAGGACCAGAAACAATTAGCCACTTTCTATTTTCCTCAGTAACAACAATAAGATTCTTATTTATATTACTAACTATTTCTTTTGCTTTATTGACATCAAAATACTCAAAGGTAAATATTTTTGTTGTAATATCTTTACTTTGTAATTTTTGCATTTTATCAAGAGTGCTTACTATCAATACATCCCCATGTTGAATATAACCTAAATCACTGGCGGAAAGTAAGGAATAAAAAGCATCTCTAAAGGTTACATCTTTTAGATAAACACTAATTCTTCCCTGTACGCTAATATCGGTTATAATATTCATTCCAACTAACTGTCCCATTGCCTTTAAAACATCTCTAATCTCCGCCCTATCAAAGCTTAAAGTTACTTTCTGTAAGAACTTATCCTGTACTGTTTCTTCTTTCTTTTGAACTACCTGAGGGGTTACTAATGTAGGAGTAGAAACCACAGGAGCTTCTGTAGATACCTTAGGCTTTTCAACAGTGGTTTCGGTAGTAACTTTAGTGACTACTGCTAGCTGTTTTGATGGAATCTTTGCAAGCACCTCTTCTGTTCCAACTACTAATCCTCTATCAGATATTTTCACATTCACAGGAGGATAGGAGACTTTCAAGTCAAAAACGAGACGAGTTACTAAAGGTTCCTTTGAAAATTGAGATATACGAAGAGCAATAAAGGGGCTGACATTTATATCTAATTTCTTCATTGTAGTTTTATCAACAGTATTTTCTAAATCAACTACAAACCTTAGAGGATTTTTTAACAATAATGTTTTATAAGTTGGTATTATGTTATTTTCTGTCTTTAAAACTATTAAAGGTGGTTTATAATTCTTATCCAAACTAACCCCAATTAAATTTACTACTTCCTTTGTCTCAGAAATAGGCTTCTCCTGAACCTGGGTTTGAGCTGTGGTAGGATTAAAAGACAAAGTTAAACTTCCCAATTTTGGAGAAACAACATATTTAGGTATAGATCCAACAAAATTTATAACTAAAGTTGTTACCTCCTTTTTCTTATCTTCCAAAATATCTATCTTTGTTAAATAACCCTTATTTATATCAACAGATTTACTTTTTAGACTATTACTAACCTTTTCTAAATTAATATAAAGCTTGTCTCCTTTTAATGAGAGTGTGTATTTAGGAATAGTAGGAGAAGAAAATAAAAGTATGATATCCATTGAACCTGGGACTACTTCTTTTACCTGAACATTAACCAAAGATGTTATTGCAGAAAAAGATACCATTAATATAAATAAAAAAATGGTTAAAATTATTGAGCTCTTTTTAAGGGTCAAATTATTCACCTCCTAATTTTAAATTAGCAACCTCTTGACCTTTTCTTAACGTAACTATTTTTTTATCAAAATCAATATTCTCTACATAAATATCCCCCTTAATTACATCTTTCTTAGCTCCAGGAATATATTTAACAACATACCCCCTATCATTCTCTTCAATAGTAGCATAATATGCATTTCCATATTTTATAATTCCAGTTACTTTAAAGTTTGATGCAAAGGAACTTTTAGGTACTGTCTTTATCGGTGTAGATATCTCTTTCTTTATAGAAGCCTGGGACTGTGATTCTTGGGATGTTGAAATGGAAATACTTGTAGAACCTCTTTCTGGAATAGTTATCACAGGGATAAAAGGATTACTCCTACCAAGAGGAATATTAACATAAGTGTATACAGTTTCTTTAAAGGTTAAAGTACTTAATATTTGAGTAATTGTATCAGAAAAAGAAGGAAGTGGTGGGGCCGTAGACCGTTTTGGAACTTCTTGGGATACAGGGACCGAAAGAACATTGGCATAATAATAATACCCAATACCTCCTACAACTACTACAACACCTAAAATCAGCAATAATAGTCTAAATTTAGAATCTTTAAATAAACTTGATATATCCATAACCTTCCCCCTAATATGCAATATAAGTGGATAGAATAAAACTTAACTTTAATGTAGTAGCCTTAACTTCCGAAGGAACTATTTTCAAATTTTTAATAAGAATTAATCTTGGAGCAGTTTTTATTCTTGACAAAAATAATAAAAATGCACCATAACTTCCTTCCATATCAATACTATAACTCATTTCTTCATAGGGTGGAGGAGTTTTTCCTTCTACTTTCTTTTCTGATGAGATCGGTTTAAAAGAATTTATTTTCAAATCTGAGTTTTTTGCCGTTTTTTCTATAAAAATTAATAAGCTTGGTAGATCTTCCTTTGATGGCAATTTTTCCCGAATTTCTGAATACCTTTGTATATCCATTTTAAACTTATCCCATTCCTCTAATAATTTTTTATAGCTCATTTGATATCTTAAAAGAGTTTGCCTATTATTTTCTATGTTCTCAAGCAGAGTATTCTTTTCTGCTTCCAAGGGACGATATAATAAGGCATAAGATGCTATCAAAACAATAAGAAGAATAGCAGAAAGAATAATCCAAATATTTATTCTCATTGCTCACCCCTTGTATAAGATGCTAATATCTGAAAGTTTATGGACTCATAAGGAGGAGTGCCTACTCTTTGAGCAAAGGTTAATTTAACATTTTGCCAATACCCCATTGTCTCCATTTGGGCTAAGAAAACTGCTATATCATTATAGGATAGGGCAAAACCCTCCAAATTTAAATTAGAATCTTCCATATTAAAATTTTTAAACCAAAGATTCTTAGGTACACTTCTATTTAAATTTTCAAAAAGATCTAACCAAGCAATTTCTTTTTGAGAAATCTCTTCTAAAAGCTTAAGTTTCTCACTGTATTGTTTTTTTAATTCATCAATTTTTTGTAACTCTCTCAATCTATCTTTTATTGAGCTAATTTGTTCCTCCAAATTAGTATTCTCCGCTTTCAAATTCTGCACCTCAATATAAAGATTCCTGTAAAAACCAATCCCAAAAAGAAGAGCTATCAAGGCTATAATCAAAAGAATAATTTCCAAAAATGGAATTCTTATTAATTCTCTTTTTCTCTTAGCCTCTCTTGGCAATAAATTTATCTTAAACATAGTTTATACTTCCCCCCAGAACAAAAGACCTAAAGCACTTACCCACTTAGGTAAATTATTTTGGATTTCATCCAATATCTTTTTATTTTTTATTTGAACACCCATATCTTGTAAAGATAGAGGAGATATTTCCATGGGAAGTCCAAACATGGCATCTAACATTTCAACAAAATCTTTATATACCACATTATCCCCTAATAATATAACTCTTTCAATACGTTCTTCAGGATATTGCATATAGAATAAATTTAAACCTTGCGATATTTCTTTTAAATAGTTGTCTAAAACAAAAGATTTACTTAAATCATCCAACCCTTCCTCTTCAAAAAATTCTCTTGCTATTAAAGATCTAAAGAAAAAGGGCTTCTTATTCTTTGTAACAACAAAATCTATAAATTTATAACGAGAGTTCAAAAACAAAGTAGTCTCCTCAGGTATGGATTTTCTTGATTTAATGATAGCTCGAATAGCAGAGAAGGAACTAACATCAGCAAGCTGAAGATCTAATTTTAAGTTATTGAAAATTTGTAAATATGATTGAATAACCTCTAAAGGAACTGCAACTAAAAGAAGCACATATTCTTTATTTCCTTCTCTCTCTACTACATCTAATATTTGCACATCAAAGTAAACATCTTCTGCAGGAAATGGAGTAAACCTATCAAGTTCCCATCTAATAGCCTCTCTTAGCTCCTCCTCTGGTAAATAGGCAAAATTTATAAATCTTACCACAACACTTTGAGAGGGAATAGCAAATAATACTTTAGCCTTTTTAATTTTTAAATTGTTAAAACTTTTCTTAATAACTTCAGAAAGTGATTCAAAGTTTATTGCCTGACCTTCTTCAAAAATCTCATCTGGCAACTGCTTCTCTAAAATACTTTTGATGAGAATATTACTTCCCTTTTTTCCTGCATAAAGGATTCTTAATGGATTATTAAAGTCAACACAAATAAGCTGTTCTTCAGGTTTAAACAAATCTTTTATCCCCATATCAAAACTCTCTCCATGATAAAATTTTTAAATTTCCCCTCGTCTTCTGGACCACATTCTCTATACCATGGGTACTCAAGATATTATTAATGTTTTGACTATTATGCTTAACAACACTACTACCACTAATATCTACATCTTCACCTAAGGAACATCCTATAATAGTTGGGTTTCCATCTATAGTTAAAGTTAATTTCTCATCTACAGCATTCAAATTTTGAGCATAAACAATTCCTGCTATTTTATTACTTCCTGTTCCACTTATTGAAAAGCTTCCTTTTACTATAATCATACCTTGAAAATCTAAATTTGCTTCAAACTCTGCATTCCCATCCACAAATATTACTAAGGACCAAGTATTATAAGTATTTGTAGCACTATTATACCAGTTAGGATTGCTCATAACAACATTTCTAATCAGATCCTGAATCTTTATTCTACTACCACTCCTATATAGACCTTGAGCTTGAGAAACACTTCTTAGATACGCTTCATTGAGAATAGGAACTTGAACAGAACTATCAGATTCTATATAATCTCTTCCTGGTATTGGATTAGAAGTATTGTTAATAACTCCATGGCCCGGTATAGAAACATCTCCTCTTGCATAAACTGCTACATCAAAGGTACCATCTGGAAGCGGTTCTCCCTGAACAGTAGAATTTCCTCCTATGGTTGCATTCCTACTGGCATAAACTGCAAATCTAAAAGCATCCAAAGAAATATTGTCAACCCTTCCATAAATTTCTATGCTTCTTTTTGTAGCAGAGGAAGTATTAGAAGGAACATAACCTGTACTCTTTATAACAATAAGATCAATAGGTGAGAGAACATTACTTTGTGGTAAATATACCATAGAATAAGAGGCAGTTACATAAAACTCTCCCAAACTGATAGGTAATGTATAAGAATCTGTAATTTTTATCCCAGATGTTTCTGTAATGGTATAGCTTATTATCAAACCAGAATTAAATCTTTTTGAAGATAAATTTAAACTTAAAAGATTTTTATTAGAATTAACAAGATACACTGCATTTTGCAAGCCTGCCTGAGCCAAATAAAAAGCTTGATTACTTTCTATTTGTTTTCTAACCATTAGATTTTCAGAAGGGATTAAAGATAAAATTATTCCGCCTAAAATGAATAGAAAAAGGATTATACTAATTACTATTACTAATTGACCCTTATCTTTCAACTCTCTTCACCTCCTTTATATTTTACCTCAAAAAGTAATTTTCTGTAACTGGTAAATAAATAGAAAAGGTAAGAGTATAATCCGCCTGATTATCTTTATTTACATCCAATTTTAGGCTTACAGCTATTACTTTAGCATTATTTGGAGCTACAGAATTTCCTGAATAATTTAAATAAGAAAATAGGGGCAGTAAAACTTTAATATTATTCTCAGTTAATGGATTATTTCCTACCCATAATGTTCCTTGCTTTACTTGTCTTCTAAGAATACCTGCACTATCCACATAATACCTCACCGTAGAAAGAGTTGAAGATATTATACCTGAAGAAACCGTATAAATATAATAGGAAAATATTAGGCTACCACTATCTGATAAGGGATCAATAATCTGAGCCCTTTTAACCTCTCTAATTAACCTGTCAGAAACCAAGCGAGCATTCCTTTGCAAATCAATATTTCTATTCACCCTTTGATAACTCTGGGAACCAATTATCAAGAAATTAACTATTGCGGTTATTACAATAAAAGAAACAGCAATACTTATTAAAAGCTCTGTTAATGTAAATCCCTTTCTCATTACGGCTTCGCCCTCAATAATTCCAAAGATAAATTTTTCTCTATTTTACCATCCTTCCAATAAACCCTGTAAACTATCAATTTACACCATGTATATGAAAAAAGACTATAGGAAATAGTATAAGTTGAGCCTCCAACCTTAACTATCTTTGGATAATTTGATGATAAAAAACTGTCTATCTCTGTATAACTTTTAGAATTAATAATTTCCGCCTCTTTCATTAAAAGGTGATTTGCTTGCATGAGATTTGAAATTATTGGGATCTGAATCAATGAGAATGAGTACATTTGGAATACAGCAATCATTGCAATGGTTAGGATAATTCCAACTATTAATACCTCTATAAGGTTAAAACCATCAATCTTACCAATTTTCTGGAGGCTCATTACTTATCCATATCCTCCCCGTCGCAGGCGTTACTATAATATACCTTATTTGATTACCCTTTTTCAATACCACTGTTCCTCCCGAAGATGGTGCACCAAAAGAAGAAAAGTGCAATGATGAATTACCCCCAAAATTAACAGATACTAAATCCACATTATACTTTTTTAAATCAAAAATTTTATATATCTTATATGTATTACTGCTTAAATTATAAACCTTCCATATACATAAATCAATTGTTGGATAAAATTCCATTATATCTGGATAATCTGTATTTTTGGAGCAAGAAATTTCCTGAAATAATCTCATATTTTGCAATAAATAAGTTGCTGATTCTTCTAAGGAAATAGAATCAAGAAAATTAAAAAAATAATCATTAAACAGGGCTACAATAATGAAAAAAACAATTAATACAATAAATAGCTCTATTAAAGTATAGCCACTCTCATTCTTCATAAGAAGAATTTAATATAAAGGTCTATTATCTGATTTCCCCAAAAATAAGATATAATCCCTCCTACAACGAGAAAGGGTCCAAAAGGAATAGCATCTTTTAAATTTTTCTCCTTTTTAAGAAGAATAATAATTGAAAATATTCCTCCTATCAAAAATCCAAGAAAAATAGCAAAAACCCCTAATTTTATTCCTAAAAAGCTTCCTAAAAGTAATCCCAACTTTATATCTCCTTGTCCCATACCCTCTTGTTTATAGATAATTAAAGCAAAAAGATAAATTAAAAGAAGAATTATTCCAGAAAGAATAGCACCCAAAATGCCATCCTTTAAATTTCCCCCTAAAAATGCCATCATAATACCTAATATGGTTCCTGGTATAGATATAATATCTGGGATGATCATGTGATCTAAATCTATGAAAAAAATAGGTATAAGAAGAGAGATAAAAAGAGCGGACTTTATAGTGAAAAGGGAAAAACCAAAAAACCAGAAAAGAATTGAAAAGGAAAGTCCCAATAAAGTTTCTACCATTATATATCTTGCTGATATTTTTTCACCACAATATCTACATCTACCTCTCAGCCAAATATAACTGAACACAGGAACCAAATCTTTGGCACCCAATTTATGTCCACATTTAGGGCACCGAGAGGGGGGATAAACTATAGACTCCCCCCGAGGCAATCTATATATAACAACATTTAAAAAACTTCCAATACTTGCACCTAACAAAAACATCCAAAAGGTTATGAAATATTTAACCATCATAATTTTTTCTCCACTTCCTCTTTTAGTATTTTTATGATACTTTCGATATCAAAACTTCCAAGATCTCTATCATGTTTTCTAACACTTACTTTTCTTTCTGTAAGCTCTTTATCTCCAACAATGAAAAGATAGGGTATTTTCTGGGAAATAGCTCCTCTTATTTTGTAATTTAAACTTGCAGGATCCAAATCTACTTCAACTCTGAAATCCTTATCCTCTAAGATACTCTTTAATTCTAAAGCATAATCATGGTGCCTATCCGCAATTGGTAGAATAATAATCTGAGTAGGGGAAAGCCAAAGAGGAAATCTACCTGCATAATTCTCTATTAGGATTGCTAAAAATCTCTCCATGGATCCTAAGAGAGCTCTATGGATCATTACCGGTCTTTCCTTTGTTCCATCAGGTGTGTCATAAGTAAGGTTAAACCTTTCTGGAAGATTAAAGTCTACTTGAATAGTAGGTCCCTGCCACATTTTCCCAAAGGCGCCTTTTAACTTTATATCAATTTTTGGTCCATAAAAAGCTCCTTCACCTTCTGCAATAATATAATCCCTATTAGTTGAATCTAAAGCATTTTTTAAGGCTCTTGTTGCTTTCTCCCATACCTCATCACTTCCTATATATTTTTCTGGCTTTGTAGATAACGTAATTTGGTAATCCTTCATACCAAAAGAGTTAAGCATATAAAAAGTAAAGTCTAAAACCCCTTTAATTTCGTCCTCCAATTGTTCAGTGGTACAGAAAATATGGGCATCATCTTGGGTGAATCCTCTTACCCTTTCTAAACCATGAAGTACTCCTGATCTTTCATATCTATAGACGGTACCCATCTCAAAAAATCTAACAGGTAAATCTCTGTAGCTATGAACCATAGATCTATATATTAAGATATGCCCAGGACAATTCATGGGCTTGATACCATACTCCTGCTCTTCAATCTCAAAAAAGTACATGTTATCTCTATAATTATCCCAATGTCCCGAGATTTTCCAAAGATCTACCTTCATTATATGGGGAGTAATTACAGGTAAATAACCTCTTTTTAAATGCTCTTTCTTCTCAAACTCTTCTATAATCAATCTTATGATTGCTCCCTTAGGAGGATAAAATACTAACCCAGGACCAGCCTCATCAAACATATAGAATAACCCTAATTCCTTTCCCAGTTTCCTATGGTCTCTCTTCATTTCCTCTTCTCTCATTTTTATAAATTCTTCAAGAGCTTCTTTACTTCTAAAGGAAATTCCATAAATTCTTTGAAGCATAGGATTTTTTTCGCTTCCTTTCCAATAAGCTCCAGAAGAACTAAGCAGTTTAAAATACTTTACGTATCCTGTAGAAGGTAAGTGGGGTCCTCTACATAAATCTATAAAGTTATCCTGTTTATAAAAAGATATTGTCTCATTCTCTGGAATATCTTCTAATAGCTCCAGCTTAAAATTCTCTCCTAACTCGCTCAATAATCTTCTTGCTTCTTCTTTTGATAGTTCTATTCTCTCTAAAGGTATATTTCTCTTGACTATTTCTTCCATCTTTCTTTCTATATTTTTTAAATCTTCATCTGTAAAAGGCTCTTTTTTGTAAAAATCATAATAAAAACCCTCATCAATAGCAGGTCCTATGCCTAATTTAACCTCTGGAAACAATTCTTTTACTGCATGAGCTAAAATATGGGAAGAGGTATGCCAAAAAATCTCTTTACCTTCTGGACTTTCCCAGTCCAATATAAATACCTCTGAACCTTCAGCAGGGGTTATAGTCAGATCATAAGTTTTCTCACCAATTTTTGCACCTAAAGCAATATCCTCTAAGCCATATTTCTTTACACAAGAGAGTATATTCCCTTCGCACTCCCATACTTTATCCTTCCATTTCATATACCATACCATATCTATTACCTCCCTTAAAATTTATATAATAAAAAACAAAGCTCCCGCCCATAAAGGACGGGAGCACCGTGGTTCCACCTTAATAGGGATATACTATCCCCACTCCTAATCTATAACGGGATTTACCCGTTCCTACTTACTCTCTCCATTCAAGGAGATTTCTGTAGGAAAGCTCCGAGGTGGTTTTCCCCTTATAGTACTTGGAAGAGCTCTCAGCAAATGCTCTTCCTCTCTGTAAAGCCTTTATAAGGGTACTCTCCTCTTCCTTGCCTTTTCTCAAATGGTGGGCGCGGGTGGGATTGAACCACCGACCCCTACCGCGTCAAGATAGTGCTCTCCCACTGAGCTACGCGCCCTTTGGGTAAAATTATAAATCTTTATTACAGGTTATGTCAAGTTTATTTAGGAATTGTAACTTTTTGTAAAAGAATACCAAGCCGCACCTTCACCATAGCCATTAGCTGTGGATCCACTCTATCTTCTAAAGATTCTAACTTCCTATATATCTCAATTGCCTCTATTATTTTACCTTTATCTTCATATATTGAACCTAACAAATATAAAGCCTGAGGATTTGTACTATCAATCTTTAATATACGTTTTATATCCTTCTCCGCTTTATCTATAAAATGTAATTTAAAATACTCAGAAGCTCTCATTAAATAAAATTCTATATCCGACTTAGTTAATTTTCTTGCTCTATTAAAACTTTCTGAGTAATTTTTATCTTCTACCAACTCTTGTACAATTCCTAATTTTATCCATGCCTCAGCTCTTCCTGGATACTCTTTACAAAGAGATATTGCTTTATTTTCTGCTTCCTTATAATTCTTCTCAAATATCAACTTATCTATAGTAGAAACTTTATCTAAAAAAATCTCTTCAGGCGTTTTATAAAAAGTAAAGAATAGAACTAAAACTACAGAAACTATTAAAAATATTGAAAGCCCAATTAGAGATCTCCTTATATTTTCTTTTTTCTTTTTCTCATAAATCTCTGGAATATGCCACCACCAAAATTCTTCAGGATATGATTTTGCTTTTTCCAAAAGAGGAGAATTTTTTAACCCTTTATAGAGTACCTTTAAGTTATTTTTTGCTAAAGAATCAAGCTCTTGTAGTCTTACAAGTTCAGGATCTATTGGTACATTTAACTCTTTTAGATTTGTTATCAGTTCCTGAATCTCTTGTCTAATATGTATAAATTTTTCACAATTATCCTGTAAATCTTTAGGGTTTGGTACAATAATTTCTCCAATTATCTTTTTAATATCTTCTAGATCTTTCCTTAATTTCTCTAAAGGACTTTCTTTCAACTCTATCACCTTCTTATCCTAAGATTATCATAACAGCAACAGCATATTTATTTGAATGAGAAAGACTGAGTTTAATATCCTTTATACCCCTCTTTAAAGCCTCCTCAAGTGCCTTATTTTTCAATCTTACTTCAGGCTTACCATTTATTCCGGTAAGTATCTCTACATCTCTCCAACACCATCCCTCGTATTTTCCTCCCAATGCTTTTATAAAAGCCTCCTTAGCAGAAAATCTTACTGCCAAGGAAGGATATATATCCTTCCTTCCTAAAACCTGTCTTCTTTCCTCTAAAGAATAAATCCTCTCTATAAAATTCTTATGTTTGATACAAGCTTCTCTTATCCTGTCAATTTCAATTATATCTAAACCTAATCCTAAAATTTTGAGATTTTCCTCCATATACAATCACTCAACTGTTACAGATTTAGCCAAATTCCTTGGTTGATCAATCTCTCTTCCCAATTTCTCTGCCACATAATAGGCAAAAAGCTGAAGAGGTATGGTCACAAGGAAAGGATAAAATTCAGGAACAAATTTAGGTATAGATATAATGTATTTAGTCAGTTCCATTAATTTCCTATCGCCTTTATTTCCAATAATTATTATTGGAGCTTTTCTTGCTTTAACTTCCTCTATATTTGAAAGAATCTTATTATAGGTGCTATCTTGAACAGCAATTGATACTACCGGTGTATTTTTATCTAACAAGGCAATAGGACCATGTTTCATCTCGCCAGCAGATACACCTTCTGCATGCACATAGGATATTTCCTTAAGTTTTAATGCTCCTTCTAAAATCAATGGATAGTTAATTCCCCTTGCAATATATAGAAAATTTTTCTTTTTAGAAAACTTGTATGCCATATCTTTTACTATATTAGATTCTTCTAAAATCTCTTCTACATATGTAGGAATCTTCCTATAATTTTCCCAATCTATATCTATCTTACCATATAATCTTTGCTTTATATATTCTCTTAATAGATAAATAAATGCTAATTGGGCTGTAAAGGTTTTTGTTGCAGCAACACCAATCTCTACTCCAGACCTTAAAAATAGGGAATAATCACTTTCACGTGCTATATTGCTTTTTAAATTATTAGTTATTGACAAAATTTTAGCCCCTTTTTCCTTAGCTAATCTTAAAGCGGAAATAGTGTCCGCAGTCTCTCCTGATTGACTTATTGCTATAAACAAGGTCTTTTCATTTATTTTTGGATTACGATATCTAAATTCTGAAGAATAATCTACCTCAATCTCATAAGGCAAATCTTCCCATAAATATTTTGCTAACAAACCAGCATGATAAGAGGTACCACAAGCTACTATAAAAATCTTGTTTATCTTCTCCCATAAATCTCTATCCTCTTGAAAATCTTCAAAATAGAAATTATCTCCCTCTTTTTTTATGGCGTGAGTAAAAATCTCTCTTAATATTAAAGGTTGTTCAAAAATCTCCTTAAGCATATAATGAGGGAAGTTCCCTTTATCAATTTTTATATTCTCCCTTGGTATCTTAACAGGTTGTATATTAACTTTCTCAACACCTTTTTTTATATCATAAATCTCCACTTTGTTTGGTGTTATTAACATAAGCTGATCATTATCAGGAAATATAAAATTTTCTACCCAAGGAGATAAAGCGGGAATATCAGAAGCAATCAAGTTTTCTTTTTCTCCTAAACCTACAATTAATGGACTTTGCCTCCTAATAGCATATAAAACATTAGGATTTTGTCTATCCAATACAACAATAGCAAAAGAACCTTCTAATTTCTTACTAACCCTTTCAAAAACCTCTAAAATATTTGTAGAGCTCTTAGAGAATTCCTCAATTAGATGAACAATTACCTCTGTATCAGTTTGACTTCTAAATCTATGTCCTTTACTAATTAATTCATCCTTTATTTCTTTATAGTTTTCAATAATACCATTATGAACTACAACAAAGCGACCATCACAATCGGTATGAGGATGGGCATTTATCTCTGTAGGCTCTCCATGAGTAGCCCATCTTGTATGTCCTATACCTACATTAAAATAACCGTCTACTAAATCATCTCCAACTACTTTTTCTAAGTCCCTTACCTTACCTACTACTTTTTTAATAAAAATATCTGAATCCTTACTCGATATCATAGCAATTCCAGCAGAATCATAACCTCTATATTCCAGCAATTTTAATCCTTCTATTAAATAATTTACACACGAATCATTCCCTATGTAACCAATTATTCCACACATTGTTTCTCTCCTCCTCACAATAAATTTTTATGAGAAGGAGAGTTCCTGCTTACGCCTTTACTACTGGGAACCTTTTGTCCTGGCAGTCACCTGCCAGTTTTGTGAGTTCCCTTAAGGTAGGTAGTAACTACCTGGAGGCACCCGCCGAATACCTCGATAAACCTCCACCTCGTCAACTTACCTTCTGAAGAAGGTAAGTCCAGGCGCTTAATCTAAAATCTCATAAACTTTATCTCTGATATTCTTTAAATACTTTTTAAGGCGCTCCTCAGGAACGTCTCCTTCTAAAGTTATTCTTAATACATTTTCTGTACCCGATTGTCTAACAATATACCTTAATCTTTCTTCATTTATCACCTCCTTAACAATTTCCTCTATTTTTTCTATCTCATCATTTTTTAACTTCCTTTCTAAAGGTAAATTCTCTGTAATTTGAGGATATTGAGGTATTTTTCTTGAAAGATCTGATAAAGACCATTTCTCTTCCTTAAGAATCTTAAGAAGCAAAAGGGAAGTAAGAAGTCCGTCCCCTGTATTTAAATAATCAAAGATAATAATATGTCCAGAAGGCTCTCCTCCCACATTAAAGCCATTCTTTCTAATCTCCTCTAATATATATCTATCTCCCACCTTTGTTCTAACCAAATTAATATTCAAACTTCTCAGATATTCTTCCAATCCAAGATTACTCATTATAGTTCCTACTACTGTGTCATCTTTTAATGAATTTTTGCTCTTTAAGTAGGTCGCTAAAATACCTAAAATCTTATCACCATCTAAAATACCAGCATCTTTTGAAAAGACAAGAACTCTATCCCCATCTCCATCATAGGTAAATCCTATATCCGCTTCTGTATTTCTAAAAATCTCATAGCCCTTCTCAGGATACACTGCCCCACAATTTTTATTTATATTTGTCCCATCATATTCAAAATTTACAGGAATAACTTTTGCTCCTAAAGCCTTAAAAACCCTTGGAGCAATATCAGAAACAGCCCCAAAAGCACAATCAATCATAATCTTTTGATTACTTAAATCCATATTTATAATACTTTTCAAATAATCCTCATACTTTTTTACTCCTTCTTTATACTCATAATTTCTCCCCAATTTATCCTCTATTGGTCTATCAAATTTATCCTCATTCTCTAAAAGAGCTTCTATTTCAGATTCAATCTCATCAGATAGCTTGAAACCATCATTATTAAAAACTTTAATTCCATTATACTTTAATGGATTATGAGAGGCAGAAATCATTATCCCACAAATCACTTCTGGAATCTCCTTAACCAAATAGGATAGAGCGGGGGTTGATAAAATTCCCACATCTAAGACATCAATTCCTACAGACATAATTCCAGCTTTTATAGCACATCCTAATAGATCTTTAGATATTCTTGTATCATATCCAATAATAATTTTATTTCTACCTTCTTCTATTTGCTTTTCCTTTAAGTAACCTGCTAATACTCTACCCAATTTTAGCACAAATTCAGGAGTTAAATCTTTGTTAGCTATTCCTCTTATTCCATCAGTCCCAAACCACTTCCTATTCATTCAATCTTTCTCTCTCCTTTCTTCTTCTAAAATAACCCAGGGGAAACTTTCTGAAATTTTCCTACCTTGAAAAACAGTCTCTACCTTATAGTTTTTCTTAACCTTTCCTCGCACAATAACTTCAGAACCTTCCGCCGGTATCCCAGTAGTGCTAATCACAGTACATTTATAGTTTTCAAACTCCAAAGTATACACAGATATAGGAACTCCTGCAATAGTGTAAGGTTCCACTACATTACCCTTCAATTCAATATCTTTTGTCACATAATTATCTAAATTTCTCATTAAATCCTTCCACCTATTTCGCCAAGGAGTATCTAACCACCAAATATAAAAACTATAAACTAAAAAAATTGCAATAAAAATTCCTACAAGTATCTTAAAAGCTTTGCCAAGTTTCATATACCATTTCCCCTCCTATAGGATAATAGGAATTAATTCTCCGCAAAAGGGGCACTTACTTTCTGATGTAACTAAATTTTTCCTTATATTATATCCATCACGAACTATAAGTTCCTTCCCACAATTAGGACAATAGGTAGTACTTGTCTCGATATCCCAAACATTTCCCAAATAAACATAATTTAACTTTTTTTTGGCTAATAAATACAACCTTTTAAGGGTCTCATAAGGAGTTGGTGGTAATGTAAATTTATATGCTGGGAAATATCTTGACATATGAAAAGGTATATTTTTATCTATGCTTGCTATAAAATCAACAATCTTTTCTATTTCTTCTTCACTATCGTTCCAAGAAGGAATGATAAGGGTTGTTATCTCTATGTGGATTCTTTTAGAATAAGCTAAGGAAATAATATTAAGTACTTTATCTAATTTGCCCTGACAGAGACGAGAATAAAAATTTTGAGAAAAAGCCTTCAAATCTATATTCATTGCGGATATATATGGGGCAAGCTCCAAAAAGGGCTCTTCTTCTACATATCCATTTGTTACTAAAACATTTTCTAATCCTTCCTCCTTAGCCAACTTTGAAGTTTCAAAAACAAATTCATACCAAATAAAAGGCTCATTATAAGTATAGGCAATCCCAAAGGACTTATTCTTCTTCGCAATCTCTACAATCTTTTTACTATCAATCTCCTGCATTTGTATTTCTTCAGGAGAAACCTGGGAGATAGTCCAATTTTGGCAAAAGGGACACTTAAAGTTACATCCAACGGTGCCAATAGAGAGAATTAATCTTCCAGGGTGATAATGGTAAAGAGGTTTTTTCTCGATAGGATCTAAGGCTATAGAACTTATTAATTTGTAATTTAAGGAGTACAAGATTCCATCTATATTTTCTCGAACTCCACAAATTCCCCTATGACCTACATCTATAACACAATGGTGAGGACATAGCAAGCATTGAACTTTCCTATCTTCTAATTTCCTATAGAATAAAGCTTCTTTCATTCATTTTCTTTGTAACGATCCACTCTAAATCTATAAATTTTATAATCTTCATCTGGAGATATACCCGCTTTTGCCAATGCAATTTCCAATTGTTCCTCAATAGTATCTACACCTTCCAAGTCAGGAAGTAAAACCCCCCTCCTCCATCCTCTTTCTACAACTACTCCATACTTTTTAGGATCCAACTTTGAGATATCACTAACTTCTTCTAACGGAGATAGAATATCTACTGAAAACTCTAAATTTTCAATTTCATCCAAAGTTACTGGAGGAAATCTTGGATCTCTTGTAGCAGAACTTATAGCATTTTGTATTATTTCATATGCCAAATTTTTACATGTGGGCTGAATTGTTCCAATGCATCCCCTTAGTCTACCATCTTTTGTATGGATGGAAACAAAAGCGCCTCCCCTCTTTTTAAGTTCAGGAGGAAGATCTTCGGGAGGCTCTATAATTCTTCCTTCCTTTAAATAAGTAATAACTGCCCTTTTAGCTAAAGAAATAATAAATTCTTTTAAATCCATATTAACGCTTTGAGTATTGAGGAGCTCTTCTTGCTCTCTTTAATCCATACTTCTTTCTCTCTTTTTCTCTTGGATCTCTCTTTAATAATCCTTCTTTTTTCAAAATACTTCTAAGATCTGGATTAAGCACAGTTAAAGCCTTTGAAATACCATGAGCTAAAGCTTGTGCCTGTGCAGAGACTCCTCCGCCAATTGCATCCGCAATAATATCTACCTGATCCTTCATGCCAGTAAGTTCTAAAGGTTTTCTTGCAATAACATGGAAAAAGGTTCTACCGCCAAAATACTCTTCCATTGGCTTATCATTTACTATGATCTTTCCTTCCCCTGGATAACGAAGCCAAACTTTTACCCTTGCAGTCTTTCTACTTCCAACCTCATGAATTATTTTAGTTTCTTGAGCTCCTAACTCCAACATTTATCCCTCCTAAATTTTTAATTCCTTAGGTTGTTGAGCTGAATGAGGATGTTCAGGACCAGCATAAACCTTTAACTTTTTTATCATCTTTCTCCCTAAAGCATTTTTGGGAAGCATGCCCTTTACAGCCAGATAAATTATTCTTTCAGGATGCTTCTCCTTCATTACTTTGAAAGGTATAATTCTATGTCCTCCAGGATATCCTGAATGGGTAAAGTATGTCTTTGTTTCTTCCTTTTTCCCAGTAAGTACCACATCTTTTGCATTGATAACTACAACAAAATCTCCTGTATCCACATGAGGAGTATAAATAGGTTTATGCTTACCCCTTAAAATTTTAGCAATTTCTGATGCCAACCTTCCAAGGGTCTTTCCCTTTGCATCTACCAGATACCATTCTCTCTTTATCTCTTCTTTTTTTGCCATGTAACTTGACATTTATATTCCTCCTTTCCAGGAAATTAAATATATATTAATTTACAAAAAAAGTCAATATTTAACATTTAAAAGATATAATCCTTCAGAGGGAGCACATTTTCCAAATCTTTTATCAAATTTCTTTTCCAAATACAACTTCCATTCTTCAATGTCTTTTTTCTCTAAACCTACCTCTACCATCCCTCCTACAAGAAATCTTACCATTTTTCTTAAAAAATGGGAAGCAGTAATAAAAAAAAATAAAAACTCTCCCTTTTTCTCCCAATATGCAGATTCTATCTTTATTATAGTATTCTTTTTCTCATCTAAGGAACAAAAATTAATGAAATCGTGCTCCCCAAGAATTAATTCTGCAGATCTCATAAGTAAATCTACATTTAAAGACTTAGAAATTTGCCATGTAAAATCCCACAAAAAAGG
The DNA here is from genome assembly GCA_002878375.1 of Dictyoglomus sp. NZ13-RE01. Lineage (NCBI taxonomy): Bacteria > Pseudomonadati > Dictyoglomota > Dictyoglomia > Dictyoglomales > Dictyoglomaceae > Dictyoglomus > Dictyoglomus sp. NZ13-RE01. The sequence goes on along the minus strand of NIRF01000014.1, from coordinate 17,768 downwards.
AGAAATATTCTTTGAATTATAAATTATATACATGTAAGTTTTGTTTTTCGCACTATATCTTGCATGAAAATCATCACCAACAATTTCCAAGTCTTTTAATGTTATATCTCTTGGTAGCAAAGAGTTCAAAACGTATTTAAGCTTTTCTATATGAAAATCTTTCTCTGTTTTAAAATTTACTACCTGATTTATTGCATGCACCCCTCTATCGGTTCTTCCAGCCCCAATTATCCTTATATCCTCCTGAAAGATATCTTTTAAAATATTCTCCAATACCCCCTGAACTGTTCTTTTATCTTTCTGCTTTTGAAAACCATAAAAATCTTTTCCAAAATATGATATAGTCAGCTTCCAGTTAGGCATAACTAAATAATGAGCAATAATATGGAATATATTATAATTGCAGTCACATACAAAGTTTCTTTTCTTCCCCAGTAAACCTTCTTATAGCGAGTTCTTCCCTTTCCCCCTCTATATCCTCTTGCTTCCATAGCTTCTGCTAATTCTTCCGCTCTTCTAAAAGCACTTAAAAAGAGAGGAATTATTATTGGTAAAAGACTTTTGGCTTGATCTATAAGATTACCTCTACCAAATTCTGCTCCTCTTGATTTTTGTGCTTTTATTATTTTATCTGCTTCCTCTAATAGTGTTGGTACAAATCTTAGAGCTATAGTCATCATCATAGAAAATTCATGAGCAGGAAAATTAACGTATTTCAGTGGACTTAATAGATCTTCTAAACCATGTGCCAAATCTAATATGGATGTAGTTAAGGTAAGAATGGATGTTATCATTACCAAAAAAATGAGTCTTGATGACATAAAAATTGCCATCTTTATTCCATTTTCCGTTATGTGAATAATACCATATTTAAAAAATACTCTCCCCTGCTCTTCCCCAAAAAATAGATGAATAAAAAAGGTAAACAAAACAAGAAAATATACAGGTTTTAAACTTCTTAGAAAGTATCTAAAGGGGATTTTAGAGAGAAAGATATGAATTATTATGAAAGCAAGAAAAAGAAGATATGAAAAATTGAGCTTAATAAGAAATAACAGAATAACTAACCAAAAAGTAGTTATTAATTTAGATCGAGCATCTAAGTTATGAATTATGGAATTTCCCGGAATATATTGTCCTAATGGAAAGCTTTTTAGTGTCTCCATGATGCCAAATACTTCTTATATGCAATAATAACTTCTGCAATCTCATATATTGTCATATAACCTTTTATTGGATAACCTTTTCTTTCTAAAATTTCTACAATCTGAAGGGTTTGCGGAAGTTCTAAATTCATTTCCAAAAATTTATGTCTCTCATTAAAAAGTGAATCTTTTGTACCATCAAATATGATTTCTCCTTTATTTAATACTATGATTCTATCAACTAATGGTAATATCTCATCTAAATCATGTGAAACAATGATCACAGTCTTTTCCTTCCCCATCCAATTCTTCAAATAGTATAAAATTTCTCTTCTACCTCTTGGATCTAAGTTTGCTGTTGGCTCATCTAAAATCAATACCTCTGGATTCATAGCTATTATACTTGCTATAGCCAATCTTCTCTTCTCACCCCCTGATAAAGCAAAGGGGGATCTGTTCTTGAGCTCTTCAAAATTAAGTCCAACAGTCTCCAAAGCTTTTCTTACTATATTAGGCATCTCCTCCTCTTTAAAACCTAAGTTTCGAGGACCAAAGGCTACTTCCTCAAAAACTGTCTCATTAAATAATTGGTGTTCTGGATATTGAAATACTAAACCAATAATCTTACAGATTTCCTTTGAAGAATATTCTCTCATATCTCTATCTTTCAAAAGAACTCTACCCTCAGTAGGTCTTAAAAGCCCATTAAATAATTGAATAAGAGTAGATTTTCCAGAGCCTGTCTCTCCAATAATGCCTATTCTTTCCCCTTTATCTATCTTCAAAGAAATGTTTTTTAAGGCTAATCGTTCAAAAGGGGTATCTTTTTGATAATAAAAATTAACATTCTCCAAGGCAATTAAAGCCATCTCTCAAATTCCTCAATAGACAACATTGGATAAGGGATGTCTAAACCTCTACTTTTAATGATATTAGAAAGTTGAGTAACAAGAGGCAAGTCCAAACCACATTTCTTAATCTCTTGCTCCTTACAAAAAATTTCTCTTGGTGTTCCTATATCAATTATCTCACCCTTATTTAAAATTACAATCTTCTCTGCTAACACCGCCTCTTCCATATGATGGGTTATAAGAATTATAGATATTCCCTTCTCCAAATACAATTTTTTAACAATATTTAGAACCTCTTTTCTTCCTCTTAAATCAAGCATAGTCGTAGGCTCATCTAAAATGATATATTTAGGAAGCATAGCTAAAACACCAGCTATAGCTATTCTCTGCTTTTGACCTCCTGAAAGGAGATGGGGAGGATAATTTCTATATTCTTCCATATCCACTGCCTCAAGAGCAAATGCAATCCTTTCTTCTATTTCTTCTGGAGATAATCCTAAATTTTCACATCCAAAAGCCACATCTTCTTCCACAGTCATTCCTATTATTTGATTGTCTGGATTTTGAAATACAAGTCCAACTTTTTGCCTAATTTGCCAAATCTTATCCTCTTCTTTTGTATTTATTCCATCAACAATGACATCTCCATGGGCTGGAATTAAAAGCCCATTTATGAGCCTCGCCAATGTAGATTTACCAGAACCATTAGCTCCTATAATAGCCCAAAAAGAAGGAGAAGGTATCTCTAAATTTATATTCCTTAGAGCTACCTTCTCCTGTGTGCTCCCTTCTTGATAAACAAAGGTTACATTCTTTATTTCAATCATTTAGACGAGTTCAATTACTGCGGTAAGAGCGGCATCTCCTCTTCTATTTTCAGCCTTTAATATTCTCAAGTATCCGCCATTCCTCTCTTTATATTTAGGTGCTATATCTGTAAAAATCTTTCTAACTAATTCTCTGTCTTGCACTAAACTTTGTACTAATCTCCTATTATGAATTGAGTCCTCTTTTGCCAAAGTTATTACTTTCTCTGCTATCTTAGATACTTCCTTTGCTCTTGGATAAGTAGTTTTAATTTTTCCATGTTTGAATAAAGAAATTAATAAGGCTTTTAATAATGCCTTTCTTTGAGGAGTAGGCTTACTTAATTTCCTATAACCTTTACGATGTCTCATTAGTTTCCTCTCCTTTCTTAGCTGAAGAAAGAGATAAACCCTTCTCTTGTAATTTTTCTTTCAATTCTTGAAGAGACTTTTGACCAAAATTCTTAATATGTATTAATTCCTCTTCTGTCTTTGACAATAAATCTTCAAGAGTATTAATACCTGCCATTCTTAGAGCATTAAATGCTCTCGTAGACAACCCCAATTCCTCCAATGTAATTACCTTCTTTTCCTCCTCTTGAGTTGTAGTTATTTCTTTCTTTTCTGGCTCTAAAGTAGAAAATTCTTGTTCATAAATAAACTTTGCATGCTCCATTAATATTTTTGCTGCTTGTCTTAAGGCCTCTTCTGGCTTTACTGCTCCATTTGTCCAGATATTTAACACCAACCTATCTAAATCAGTTCTTCTACCCACTCTTGTCTTCTCTACCTCGTAACTAACTTTCCTCACTGGAGAAAATACTGAATCTAAATTCAATACTCCTAAGGGCTGACCTGGTACCTTATTTTCCTCCGCAGATACATAACCTTTTCCTTTTCTAACCTCAACTTCCATATAGAGAGGAACTTCTTCTACTAATGTTGCAATGACGAGATCAGGATTAATTATTGTAACATTAGCTGGAGCTTTAAAATCGCCAGCTTTTACTACTTTTGGTCCTTTTACTTCCAATTGTAGAATATGTGGCTCCTCGTCTTCTATTCTTACTACTAACTTTTTGAGATTTAAAAGAACTTCCAAAATATCTTCTTTCATACCTTTGTAAACTTCCAACTCATGCCTTACCCCTTCAATTTTTACAGAAGTTACAGCAGCCCCTTCTATAGAAGAAAGAAGAATTCTTCTTAAAGAGTTTCCAATAGTCCAACCATAGCCCCGTTCTAAGGGCTCAATGATAAACTTCCCATAAGTATCACTTAATTCTTCAACAAATATCTTCCTTGATTCTTCAATCAATTTCCCTACCTCCTTAAAGCATTAACGAGAGTAAAACTCCACAATCAACTGTTCTTGTACTGGAACATCTATTTCATCTCTATTAGGTAGTCTTAATACCTTACCTCTTAAATTCTCCTGATCAACCTCTAACCATGCAGGTACACTTCTGTTAGAGAAGGTTTCCAAAGCCTCTCTTACAGGAATTAGATCTTTATCTACAACCTCAATTACGTCTCCTACTTTCACATTATAAGAGGGAATATTTACTTTTCTACCGTTTACTAATATTTTCCTATGAGATACAAGCTGTCTTGCCTGGTCTCTACTTAGAGCCCATCCCAAACGATACACCACATTATCCAATCGAGTCTCTAAAATTTGTAGTAATCTTTCTCCTGTTACTCCTCTTCCTTTGGATGCTTCCTCAAAATATCTTCTAAATTGACGCTCTAAAACTCCGTAAATTCTCTTTACCCTTTGTTTTTCTCTTAATCTTAATCCATATTCTGTAAGCTTTCTCTGAACTTTTCCATGTTGTCCTGGTGCAGATTTCCTTCTATCAAAAGGACACTTATCTGTATAACATTTAGTCCCTTTAAGATATAATTTAATTCCTTCTCTTCTACACAAACGACAATCTGGTCCTGTATACCTTGCCATATTTCTCCTCCTTTTCTAAACCCTTCTTCTTCTTGGGGGTCTACACCCATTATGGGGAATTGGAGTAACATCTTTTATTAAATTAATTTCTAAACCTGCTGCCTGAAGAGACCTAATAGCTGTTTCTCTTCCAGGCCCAGGTCCTTTTACCAATACATCAACCCTCTTCATACCATATTCTAATGCTCTCTTAGCTGCCATCTCTGCTGCTAATTGAGCAGCAAAGGGAGTACCTTTTTTAGTTCCTTTAAAACCAGCTGTACCACCACTCCCCCAGGCTATAACATTGCCTTCTGGATCAGTAATGGTAACTATAGTATTATTAAAGGTAGAGCTTATATGGGCAACTCCTTCCGGAATGATCCTTTTTTCTCTTCTTGGTCCTCTTGCTCTTCTCTTCTTAGCCATTAATCCAAATACCTCCTAAGAAACTTAATTTTTTATTTATTTTTCCTTTCTCTTTGCACCAACAGTCTTACGAGGACCCTTTCTTGTTCTTGCATTACAACGAGTCCTCTGTCCTCTCACAGGTAATCCTAATTTATGTCTTATCCCTCTATAGCATCCAATCTCTATTAATCTTCGTATGTTATTTGCTATCTCTTGTCTCAAATCTCCTTCAACTTTATAATTCTTTTCAATCTCTTCACGTAATCTACTAATCTCCTCTTCTGTTAAATCTTTTACCCTTTTATTTGGATCTACTTTAGTTACTTCTAAAATTTTCTTACTTGTGGTACGACCTATTCCATAAATATAAGTTAATGCTATTTCAACTTTTTTATCTCTTGGTAAATCAACACCTGCAATTCTTGCCATATTGTTTCACCTCCTTATCCTTGCTTCTGCTTATGTCTTGGATTTTCACAAATTACCATTACTCTTCCTTTTCTTCTTATAATTTTACATTTCTCACACATTTTTTTAACAGATGCTCTAACCTTCATTTTTGACCTCCTTATTAGATGTAAAACGGTATATTATTCTACCTTTTGTTAAGTCATATATAGATAATTCTACTTTAACCTTATCTCCAGGCATAACTCTTATAAAATTCATTCTCATTTTTCCAGAAACATAAGCTAATACTTCAAAACCATTTTCCAATTCCACTCTAAATGTAGCATTAGGTAAAGCCTCTTTCACAGTTCCTATAACCTCAATAACATCCTTCTTATCCATATCCTTTCTACTCTTCATAAGTTACCACTTCAGGACCGTTTTTTGTAATAATAATAGTATGTTCAAAATGGGCGGACAAGCTTCTATCTGCTGTAATAGCTGTCCAACCATCTTCTAATATAATCACTTCATAACTTCCAGCAGACACCATTGGTTCTATTGCTAACGCCATTCCCTCCTCCAATATTGGTCCCCTTCCTGGAGGACCATAATTAGGAATACTCGGCGGTTCATGAAGACGCCTACCAATTCCATGACCAGAAAATTCTCTTATTACATTAAACCCATTTCTTTCCACATACTCTTGAATAGCCCAAGAAATATCTGATAAATGATTACCTGCCTTTGCTTTCTCTATACCTTTCCATAAAGCTTCTTCTGTTACTTTAATTAGTTTAATTGCAATAGGAGAAACCTCTCCTATTGGATAGGTTTTTGCAGAATCTAAATAATACCCCTTATATTCTATTCCTATATCAATACTTATTATATCACCATTTCTTAAAATTTTCTTCCTATTTGGAATACCATGTACGATCTCTTCATTTATTGAGGCACATATAACTTCTGGATAGCCTCTATATCCCTTAAAAGCTGGTTTTACTCTATATTTATTGATCAATTCTTCTGCGATTCTTGATATATCAAAAGTAGATATACCTTCTTTAATATATGGTTCCAAATCCTTAAATATTTTGGCTAATATCTGTCCCCCTTCTTTAATTATTGCCATTTCTTTTAATGATTTAAGCTCTATCATTCAAAACCACCTTTAATATTTCGTTCTTTACCTCTTCCCTTTCCTTCTCTCCATCTATCTCATAGATTAGACCCTTTGCTTTATAATAATCCAGTAGTGGCTTACTCTCTTTGTAATATGTTTCCAATCTTTGCTTTATGACCTCTGGAGTATCATCGCTTCTCTGATATAAAGCCCCACCACAAATATCACATTTTCCATCCACTTTAGGAGGCATAGAAATTAAATTATATATTGCACCACATACGCTACATACTCTTCGAGATGAAAGCCTCTTAATTACAAGTTCATCACTGGCTTTTAAATATATTATTTTAGGTACAACATTTTCCTCTTCAAGATACTTATCCAAAAGTTCTGCTTGTTTAATGGTTCTGGGATATCCATCTAATATAAATCCGTCTTTGCAATCTTCTTTCGTAATTCTTTCTTTTACAACTTCCCAAACTAACTCGTCTGGAACTAACTTACCTGAATCAAGATATTCCTTTACCTTCTTACCTAAAGGAGTCTCATTTTTTACTGCATCCCTAAATATATCTCCAGTAGATATATGGGGAATCTTTAACTCCTCACTAATCTCTTTCGCATGAGTACCCTTTCCAGCACCTGGCGGTCCAAAAAATATAATTACCCTTCTCATTTCAAAAACCCCTCATAACTTTTCATTATCATTTGAGCCTCAATGGCTTTAATAGTCTCTAAGATTACACCAACCATAATCAATATACTAGTACCACCTAATTGGAATTCCGTAACTCCCGTTAATCTTTCTATGAAAGTTGGAATTAATGCAATTATACCTAAAAATATTCCTCCAAAGAAATTAAGCTTGTTTAAAGTGTTAGCTAAGTAATCTTCCGTTGGTTTACCTGGTCTAACACCAGGAATAAATCCACCGTACTTTTTAAAATTCTCTGCCAGTTCACTTGGATCAAATACAATAGAGGAATAAAAATAGGTGAATCCCAAAACTAAAAGAAAATACAAAATAGGATACAAAAACGAATTAGGAGAAAAAATACTCATAGCACTTTTTACAGTGGGAACATTCACAAACTGCCCAATTGTTTGAGGAATCATCAATATTGTGATTGCAAAGATTATTGGTATTACACCTGCCTGGTTCAATTTCAATGGTAAATAAGTAGATTGACCACCATAGACTCTTCTTCCAACTACTCTACGGGAATACTGCACTGGAATTCTTCTTTCAGCACTTTCCTCCCAAACTACTCCTACAATAATTACAATTAAAAGGATAAAAAATAGAATTACATTAAACAAACCTATTTCTCCTCTTTGTAATAACAAAAAGGTTCTTGCCAAGTCGGTAGGAAATCTTGCTAAAATAGATGCCAAAATCAACAAAGATACTCCATTCCCAATTCCATATTGAGAAATTTGTTCTCCCAACCACATAATAAATGTAGTGCCTGCCGTTAAAGTTATGACGGTAGTTAATACATATAATGGCGTCAATTGAGGTATTACTTTATAATTATGCATGAATATAGTGAGCCCTAAAGCTTCTATAGCAGCTAAAAGGACAGTCAAATTTCTTGCGTATCTTGTTAACTTCTGTCTACCATCCTCTTCCTTTTTAAGAGCACCCAGAGAAGGGAAAATAACAGTTAAAAGTTCCATCATAATAGAGGCATTGATAAAAGGAGTTATACCCATAGCAAAAATTGAAAATCTTGCTAATGCTCCTCCAGTAAATAGATCTAAAAAACCTAATAGCCCTTGAGACTTAAATAAATTACTAAGAGCTACCCTATCTACTCCTGGCACAGGAATATGAGCACCAAATCTATAAACTGCAAAAATAAATAAAGTAAATAAAATTTTCTTTCTTAAATCAGGAAGTCTAAAAGCTCTTATTAAAGTATCAAACACTATTCAATCACCTCTGCTTTACCACCAGCTTTTTCAATCTTCTCCTTTGCCGTGGAGCTAAAAGCATGGGCTTTCACCACTAAAGGCTTCGTTATTTCTCCATCCCCTAAAATCTTTAGTCCCCATTCCAATTTTTTGATAATTCTCTTTTTCAATAATATTTCAGGAGTTACCTCATCATTTGCATTAAAATGCTTATCCAAAACACTCAGATTAACTACTGTATATTTCCTATAAGGAGCATTTGGAATTCCACCTAACTTAGGCAATCTCCTGGTTAAAGGTGTTTGTCCCCCTTCAAAACCTGGTCTTGTACCATCACCTGTACGAGAGTTTTGACCACTCATTCCTCTTCCTGCATATTTTCCAGAAGCAGCGTAACCACACCCTATTCTCTTTGGCTCTTTTCTTGAACCTAATTTTGGCTTTAACTCAAATAGTTTCAATTTTCTCCCTCCTTATCTTTAGACTGCTCTACTCCAATAACCTCGTTTATTCTCTTTCCTCTTGCCTTTGCTACTTCTGGGAGACTCCTTAGAGACTTTAACGCATTTAAAGTCGCCTGTGCTAAATTAATAGCTGTTGTGGAACCCAAAGACTTAGCTAAAACATTCTTTATTCCTGCAAGCTCTAAAACTGCTCGTGCTGCACCTCCAGCTATAACGCCTGTTCCTGGAGCTGCTGGCTTTAATAGAATTTTAGATGCTCCTAACTTTCCTACAACCTCATGAGGAATAGTCCCCTTACTTATAGCCACTTTAACTGCATTTTTCTTTGCTCTTCTTGTTGCCTTTCTTATAGCATCAGGTACTTCTGCAGCCTTAGCGATACCAACTCCTACTGTGCCTTGCTCATCTCCTACTACGACTAATGCCCTAAACCTAAGGTTCTTTCCACCCTTAACTACTTTGGCTACTCTCCTTATCTCTACAACTCTCTCTTTAAAAATAGGTTCTAATTCTTTACCCAAAACTGCTCCCTCCTAACATTTAAAATTCTAAACCTTCAGCTCTTGCGCTATCTGCCAGAGCCTTTATTCTTCCATGATATAAAAATCCAGCTCTATCAAAAACTACTTTTTTAATACCTTTTTCCAAAGCTCTTTGGGCAATAGTTTTTCCTACTAATTGTGCAGCTTCTATATTATCGGTAGATTTCAATTGTTTTCTAAGTTCTTTCTCAAGAGAAGAAGCAGAAACCAAAGTATGCCCTTTTGTATCATCAATTATTTGGGCATAAATATATCTCAAACTTTTGTAAACACATAATCTTGGTCTTTCTGGAGTTCCAAATACCTTCTTTCTAATTCTTAAATGTCTAATCTTCCTTAATTCTTTTCGAGATGGTTTGTTAATCATTTCTCCAAAACCTCCTATTTCTTACCAGCCTTACCAGCTTTTTGACGTACTTTCTCTCCTAAGTATCTAATACCTTTACCCTTATAAGGTTCAACTGGTCTAATGCTACGGACATATGCAGCAAATTGTCCAACTTTCTCCTTATCTATTCCTCTTACAGTAATTTTTGTATTTTCCTCTACAGTGACATTTAATCCTTCAGGAATATCTAATTCTACAGGATGAGAGAAACCTAAATCCATAACTAATTTGTTTCCTTGTATCCTTGCTCTGTATCCAGTTCCCTGTATTTCTAATCTTTTTTCAAAACCTTGAGTTACCCCAATAATCATGTTATTTATTAAAGCTCTGGTTAATCCATGCAGAGCTTTTGTAAACTTTTCATCATTTGGTCTCTCAACAACTATCTGGCTATCCTTAACACTTATAGAGATAATAGGATTAAAGCTTCTTTCTAATACCCCTAAGGGTCCTTTAACCCTCAAAGTATTTCCATCTAAAAACTCTACTTGCACTTTTTCCGGAATTGGTATTGGCTTCCTACCTATTCTTGACATTTACATCTTCCTCCTTTTCTACCATACCATACAAAGAACTTCTCCGCCGATTCCTAAGGCTCTTGCTTCTTTATCGGTCATTATTCCTTTTGATGTAGATACAATAGCTATTCCAAGCCCTCCTAAGACTCTTGGCAGTTCTTCTTTTCCTGCATATAACCTTCTACCTGGCTTACTTACTCTCTTTAAACCTTGGATAACTGGTGTTTTATTGATATACTTCAGCCAGATCTTTATTACTTTCTTTGGTTCCTCGCCGAGTACCTCGTAATTTTCTATATATCCTTCTTTTAATAATATTTCGGCAATACTTAACTTTATTTTTGAAAAAGGAACTTCTACAAAAGGCTTTCTCCTTTGATTAGCATTATTAATTCTCGTTAGCATATCTGCAATTGGATCTGTAAGTGTCATATTACAACCTCCTACCAACTTGCTTTTCTGACACCAGGAATTTCTCCTTTTAGAGCTAATTCTCTAAAACATAATCTACATAGACCAAATTTCCTTATATATCCCCTTGGTCTTCCACAAATTCTGCATCTATTATACTCTCTAACTTTATATTTCTTAGGTTTTAGCCATTTAACAATTTGTGATTTCTTAGCCACGAGCTCCTCCCTCTCTTTTTAAATTATTTTTTAAAAGGCATGCCTAAAAGTGTCAAAAGCTCTTTTGCCTCTTCATCAGTTTTTGCGGTTGTTACAATAGTAATATCCATACCACGAATTTTATCTATTTTGTCATATTCTATCTCAGGGAAAATCAATTGTTCTTTTATTCCTAAGGTATAATTACCTCTTCCATCAAAGGAACTAGGTGAAACTCCCTGAAAATCTCTTACCCTTGGTAGAGCTATATTAATTAATTTATATAAAAAGGCATACATTCTATCTCCTCTTAATGTGACTTTTAGTCCAATAGGCATGCCCTTCCTTAAATGAAAGTTAGATATGGACTTTCTTGCCTTCCTTACTATAGGTTTCTGTCCTGTAATTATTGCTAAATCCCTTGCAGCAGATTCTATTGCTGAAGGATTCTGTACAGCTTCGCTTACTCCAATATTAACTACTATTTTTTCCAATTTTGGAACTGCCATTGGATTTTTATAGTTAAATTTTTTCATCATTGCAGGAATAATTTCCTCTTTATATTTTTTCCTTAAAATCTCCATATATAATTCCCCCTATTATACCTGATCAATTATTTCGTTACACTTTTTACATTTTCTAACTTTTTGACCAGACTCCAAGAAAGTAAAACCAACCCTTGTTGGTTGATTACAACGAGGACAAATAAGCATTACCTTGCACCTGTATAGAGGAGCAGGTTTCTCAATAATCCCACCCTGTCTATTTTTCTGGGTAGGACGAGTATGCTTCTTAACAATATTAATTCCCTCAACAATAATTTTATTCTCCTTGGGCAGAACAGAGATAACCTTTCCTCTTTTACCCTTATCCTTTCCAGATATAACTAATACTAAATCACCTTTTTTTATACTAAATCCCATAAGTGATTCCTCCTTAAATTACTTCCGCAGCTAAAGAAATAATCTTTGTAAAGTTCTTATCTCTTAGTTCTCTTGCTACTGGTCCAAATACTCTTGTTCCTCTTGGATTTCCTTGTTTATCAATGATAACAGCTGCATTATCATCAAATCTTACACAAGACCCATCTTTTCTCTTAATAGTTCTTCTTGTTCTTATAACTACCGCATAAACTACATCGCCCTTTTTAATATTTGCTCTTGGAATTGCATCCTTAACACTTGCTACAATAATATCTCCAACACTTGCCACCTTCTTTTTCCCAAGAATTCTAAAACACATAATTTCTTTTGCTCCACTATTATCAGCAACAACTAACCTAGTTTGTGGCTGAATCATTATTCTCACCTGCCTCTAAAGCAATTTCTTCTTTAGGAACAACAACTTCAGAAGGTGCCAACTCTGCTCTCTTTAATATTTTAACCAATCTCCATCTTTTTTCCTTGCTTAAAGGTCTTGTCTCTTGAATTAAAACAATATCTCCCTCTTTAGCCTCTTGATGTTCATCATGGGCTTTATATTTTTTAATCTTCTTTACAGTCTTTTTATATAGAGGATGAGAAAAGGTACTTTCCACTAAAACTACAATGGTTTTCTGCATTTTATTACTTACAACTTTTCCAATTAATTCTCTTCTTTTGCCAGCCATAATTTTCCTCTCTCCTTGTCTTAAGATTTATTAAGTTCTCGCTCTCGAAGTATGGTTAGAATCCTTGCTATATCTTTTCTTACCATTTTAATTCTGTGAGGATTTGTTAATCCACCTGTAGAGAGCTGAAATCTTAAATTAAATAATTCCATTCTTAATTTTTTAAGCTCCTCTTTTAATTCCTCATCCGTCTTTTCCCTTAAATCTCTTGCCTTAACCATATTACTCACCACCTAATTCTCTTGTTACAAAACGTGTTTTTATAGGAAGTTTAGTACCAGCAATCCTAACTGCCTCTTTTGCATCTTCTTCTGGAATACCAGAGATCTCAAATAATATAGTGCCTGGCTTGACCACTGCTACCCAATCTTTAACATCTCCTTTACCACCACCCATTCTACTCTCAGCAGGTCTTGCAGTGACAGATTTGTCAGGAAAAATTCTTATCCAAACTCTCCCATTTTTACCTGCATGACGAGTAAGAGTTCTTCTTACAGCCTCTATTTGTTCACTTGTGATCCATGCAGGCGCCAATGCTTGAATGCCATAATCACCAAATACCAATGTATTGCCTCTTGTAGCCTTACCTTTCATTCTTCCTCGATGTTGCTTTCTATATTTGACTCTTTTAGGCATCAACATCGTAGTTCACCTCATCCTTTTCAAAATCTTCATCCTCTAAATAGATCTTTGTAGATTTTGAAGGAACTTCTTCAACAGTTTCTTTACCAAGTTCTGGTTTGTCTCCACGATATATCCAGACTTTTACACCTATGACTCCTGATATAGTTTTAGCCTCTGCAAACCCATAATCAATATCTGCCCTTAAAGTTTGCAGAGGGACTCTTCCTTCCCTAAACCATTCAGATCTTGCAATTTCAGCGCCATTCAATCTACCAGAACACATAACCTTAATTCCTTTTGCTCCACTTCTAAGAGCCCTATTTATTGCCTGTTTCATGGCTCTTTTATAACTAACCCTTCTTTCAATCTGAGAAGCTATATTCTCTGCTACTAATTGAGCATCAAGTTCGGGAACCTTTACCTCTACTACAGTTACGAAAACATTCTTATTTGTCAATTTCATCAAGTTTTTCCTTATATTTTCTATTTCCGCACCATTCCTACCAATCAAAATTCCAGGACGAGCAGCATGTATTTTAACATCTACCCTATTTGCTACTTTCCTTTCTATCTCTATTAAAGAAACCCCAGCTTGTAAATAATTTGTTTTTATATAATTACGAATTGCCCAATCTTCATGTAAGAATACAGAATAATCTTTTGTGGCAAACCAATGACTTTTCCAATCTTTGGTTATCCCTAATCTAAATCCATAGGGATGTGTTTTCTGTCCCACTTTACTCTTCCTCCCTCTCTTGAACGTAGATAACTATATGACAATTCCTTTTTTGAATAATATCAGCACGCCCACGAGCCCTTGGATTTAACCTCTTCCATCTCGGTCCCTCATTAACAAAAGCACGAGATACAAACAATCTATCCGCTCTTAACCCAAAATTGTGCTCTGCATTTGCTTTTGCAGATCTCAAACATTTTAAAATAAAGTATGCAGCCTTATGAGGCAGAGCAGTTAAAATTGCCTCAGCCTCATTTACATCTTTTCCTCTTATCAAATCAATAACTCTTCTTGCCTTGTATGGTGACATTCTAATAAACTTGCTTTCTGCTTTTACTTCGAACATTATATTTCCCTCCCTACTTTATAGCAGTAATTCGGGCTGTGGGAATTCTGTGACCTGTAAAGGTTCGGGTAGGAGCAAACTCTCCTAATCTATGTCCTATCATGTTCTCAGTTATATATATGGGAATGTGCTTTCTCCCATTATATACTGCTATTGTATGTCCCACCATCTCTGGGACTATTACAGATCTTCTTGACCAAGTTTTGATAATCTTTTTTTCTCCCTTTTCATTTAATTTCCTTATTTTTTCAAGTAGTTTTGGATCTACGTAAGGTCCTTTCTTTAATGAACGTCCCATGAGCTCCTCCCCTTTATTTTACTTCCTTTTTCTCATTAGCACGCTGTACAATAAATCTATCCGAAGGTTTCCTCTTTTTACGAGTCTTATAACCTAAGGTAGGCTTACCCCAAGGAGTGAGAGGTCCAGGATGTCCTATAGGAGCTTTACCCTCACCGCCACCGTGAGGATGATCCACAGGATTCATAGCAGAACCTCTCACATGAGGTCTCCTACCGAGCCATCTATTTCTTCCTGCTTTTCCTAAAACAACATTTTTATGATCTACATTTCCTACTTGTCCAATAGTAGCTCTACATCTTAAATCAAATAATCTAATTTCTCCAGAAGGAAGACGTACATATGCAAATTTCCCTTCTTTACCAAGAATTTGAGCAAAAGTGCCAGCAGCCCTTACTAATTGTCCTCCTCTTCCTGGATAGAGCTCCAAATTATGAATCATTGTTCCATCAGGAATATTTTTCAAAGGAAGATTATTTCCAACCTTTATATCAACATTCTCTCCAGAAATAACCTCATCTCCAACCTTTAAACCTTCAGGAGCAATAATATACCTTTTTTCTCCATCCGCATAGCATAACAGTGCTATTCTTGCGGATCTATTCGGATCATACTCTATACTTACCACTTTTGCAGGAATACCGTCCTTATCAATCCTATAAAAATCAATTATTCTATATAATCTCTTATGCCCTCCCCCTCTAAAACGAGTAGTTATATGACCAAAGTTATTTCTTCCTCCCGTCTTTTTAAGAGGAACCACTAAAGACTTTTCTGGCTCCTCCTTGGTTATCTCTGAAAAGTCTGGGAGGAGAGCATGCCTTGTTCCTGGCGTTATTGGTCTTAATTTTTTAAGTGGCATATTTTAAACCTCCTATACTCCACTAATTATCTCGATCTTATATCCTGGTTTTAAAGTTACTATTGCTTTCTTTCTTTTAGAAGTAAAACCTTGAGTTAACCCCATTCTTCTTAATTTAGGCTTTTCATTAATTATAGCCACCTTCTCTACTTCAACCTTAAATATTTCTTCAACAGCTCTTCTAACATCAATCTTATTAGCATCTCTGGCTATCTCAAAAACATACTTCCCCTCATCTTTCAATCTCAAACTCTTTTCTGAAATAATAGGTCTAATAATAACTGTATACGGATCTTTCATTTATTGTAATACCTCCTCGCTTACATCCTCCTTAGGCAAAAAGGTTTCCTCCAATTTTTTAACTGCATCCACTGTCAAAATCAAATAATCATATTTTAATAAATCATAAACATTTAAGCAAGATGCAACCATTAATTTTACTTTCTCAATATTTGATACTGCCCTTTTTATATTCTCATCCTTTTGAGGAGTGCTTACTAAAACAGATACATTATTTAAGCCAAAATTATTTAAAATTTTGATAAATTCTTTTGTTTTTGGTTGGGGAAGCTCAATTTTATCTAATATTATTAAGTTATTCTCTCTAAGTTTTGTAGATAAAGCGGATCTGATTGCCAATCTTCTCATTTTTTTAGGCATTTTGTAAGAGTAATCCCTTGGCTTAGGACCAAATGGTCTACCGCCTCCAACCCAATGAGGCGCTTTTCTATCACCTTGTCTTGCGTGACCTGTTCCTTTTTGAGGCCAAACCTTCCTTCCACTTCTATTTACCTCAGATCTTCTTTTCGTAGATGCTGTTCCTTGTCTTCCATTTGCTAAATGCATAACAACACAGGCATGGAATAGATCTGGACGAGTCTCTACTCCAAATAACTCTTCTCTAAGTTCAATTTCTCCAACTTTCTCCGCATTTTGATTATAAACTGGAACTAATATCATTTTTCTATCCCCTTCCTAAGTGATTTAACAGCTTTTCTAATTATAAGTAAGTTACCATGAGGACCTGGAACAGCTCCTTTTATGAATAATAAATCTTTTTCTCTATCAACCTTAACAATTTCTAAATTTTGTACAGTAACAGTTTCGTAACCATATCTTCCAGCCATTTTTTGTCCCTTCATAACATGCTGTACTCCACCTGCTCCAATTGAAGCACGTCTCCTATGAAACTTTGAGCCATGAGACATCCTTCCTCTTCTAAAATCCCATCTTTTTATGTGTCCAGTAAAACCTCTTCCCTTAGTTTTGCCAGTAACATCAACCAATTCTCCCTCTTGAAATATATCTACTCTTAACTCCTGTCCCTTGTTGTAATCATTAGGATTAAGAATTCTTATCTCCTTAATTATTTTGTGAGCTGGAAGACCAAGTTTTTGGAAAAAACCTCTCATTGGCTTGTTCAGCTTACTTTCTTTACACTGCTCATATCCTAATTGTATAGCATCATATCCATCATTTTCTTTTGTTTTAACAGATAGTATCAAACATGGTCCTCCTTTTACTACTGTTACCGGAAGGACTTCTCCTTTCTCAGTAAAGATCTGCGTCATACCAATTTTTCTTCCCAAAATTGCTTTTGTAGTCGGTGCAGACATAATTTATCCCCTCTCTATGTCTTAATTTCTACTTCCACACCTGCTGGAAGCTCTAACTTCATGAGAGCTTCCACAGTTTTTGCTGTAGGCTCAATAATATCTATTAATCTTTTATGGATCCTGAGCTCAAAATGTTCCCCTGAATTTTTATTCACATGAGGAGAACGCAAAACCCAATACCTGCTAACCTTTGTAGGTAAAGGTATGGGGCCTGAAATTTTTGCCCCTGTACCTCTTACAGTCTCAATAATCTGTTTAGTTGACTGATCTAATATTCTATGATCAAATGCTTTGAGTTTAATTCTTATCCTTTGCTTTTCCAAATAGCTACCCATAATAAATCTTCCCCCTACTCTATAATTTTAGTTACCACGCCAGCTCCTACAGTTTTTCCTCCCTCTCTTATAGCAAACCTTAATCCTTCCTCTAATGCAACTGGCTTTATCAACTTTACTTCCATCTCTATATTGTCCCCTGGCATCACCATCTGTACTCCCTCGGGTAACTTTATCTCACCTGTTACATCTGTAGTCCTGAAGTAAAATTGTGGCTTGTACCCACTGAAAAAT